>CAUPYO010000104.1:0-6998 GCA_963515565.1 uncultured Microbacterium sp. | reverse complement strand
TGTCCGCGGCGGAGGGCGTCGTTGTGTCTGCTGTACGCCGTGTACACCGGACGCTCATCGCCGCCGCGGGTAGGCTCGAGCCCGACCCCCGAGGCGACGACCCAAAAGGACAGCACTCATGGCACTGGACGCAACGACGCGCACCGAAACCGACTCCCTGGGATCGATGGAGATCCCCGCGGATGCCTACTGGGGCATCCACACCGCACGGGCCCTGGAGAACTTCCCGATCTCCATGCGGCCCATCTCCGTCTACAAAGACCTCGTCACCGCACTGGCGATGGTCAAGCAGGCATCCGCGCGCGCGAACCTCGAGATCGGGGTGCTCGATGCCGAGCGAGCCGACCTCATCGACCGCGCCGCTCAGCGTGTGATCGACGGAGAATTCCACGACCAGTTCGTCGTCGGCGTCGTCCAGGGCGGAGCCGGCACCTCGACCAACATGAATGCCAACGAGGTGATCACGAACATCGCCCTGGAACTGGCCGGGCGACCCAAGGGCGACTACGCCTACCTGTCTCCGATCGACCACACGAACCGCTCGCAGTCCACCAACGACGTCTATCCCACTGCGGTCAAGGTCGGTCTCAGTCTCGACCTCAAGTCGTTGCTGGACGAGCTGGACCTCTTGCGTCAGTCATTCCTCGCGAAGGCCGTCGAGTTTCACGACATCCTCAAGATCGGTCGTACGCAGCTGCAGGATGCGGTGCCGATGACCCTGGGTCAGGAGTTCCACGGGTTCGCGACCACGCTCGGTTACGACCACCAGCGGCTCACCGAGAACGCGTACCTGCTGTTCGAGATCAACATGGGGGCCACGGCCATTGGGACGGGCATCACCACGCACCCCGGTTATGCCCCTGCAGTGCTGCGTCACCTGCGCGAGATCACGGGGCTCGATCTCGCAACGGCCGATGACCTGGTCGAGGCGACCAGCGACACCGGGTCGTTCATGTCGTTTTCTTCCACCCTCAAGCGCAATGCGATCAAGCTCTCGAAGATCGCCAACGACCTGCGTCTGCTCTCCAGTGGCCCTCAGGCCGGCTTCGGCGAGATCAACCTTCCTGCGCGCCAGGCGGGCTCGAGCATCATGCCGGGCAAGGTCAACCCGGTCATCCCCGAGGTCGTGAACCAGGTCGCCTTCTCGGTCGCCGGCGCCGACCTGACGGTCACCATGGCGGTCGAGGGCGGTCAGCTGCAGCTGAACGCGTTCGAGCCGATCATCGCCCACTCGATCTTCCAGTCGATCACCTGGATGCGCCGCGCGATGCGCACGTTCCGCATCAACTGCGTCGACGGCATCACGGCCAACCGGGAACGGTTGGGTGCGATGGTCGGCTCCTCTGTCGGCGTCGTCACCGCGCTCACGCCGTTCCTGGGCTATGCGGCCTCGGCTGCCCTGGCCAAGACCGCTTTGCTGACCCACCGCAACGTCGGCGACCTCGTCGTGGAGGCGGGGCTCATGAGCCGCGAGGACGTCGACAAGCAGCTCTCGCCGGCTCGGCTGTCGGGTCTGGAGGCGATCACGCAGGCCATCCCCGTGGTGCAGCCGATCGAGAACCTCGTCGAGAGCTGAAACGCACCCCTTTGCGCGGCAGTGGCACGGGCCGATAACGTCGGTGTGACCGGACGCCCTGCACCGGAAGTATCGAGGAGAGAGTCATGACCGACCCCACCCAGCCCCCCGTGAACCCGTCCACGCCGCCGTCCGCACCGCCGGCCGCACCCGCCTACCAGCAGCCCGCCTACCAGGCCGCCCCCACCTACAACGGTGCCCCCGGACCGTCCGCCACGGTGCCCGGCCGCACGCTCGGCATCGTCGCCCTCGTTCTGGCCATCGTGCCGATCGGCCTGCAGCTCGTCGGCCTCATCCTCGGCATCGTCGCCATGGTGCAGTCCAAGAAGGCGGGGGTGAAGAACGGCATGGCTCTCGCGGCGATCATCGTCAGCTCGGTGCTGATCGTCGTCGGCATCATCGTCGCCATCGTCATCGGCGTGGCCGTTGCCGGCGCCGCGGGCGACATGATCCAGTTCTGCGCGAACAACCCGAACGGCGTATACGAGATGAACGGTCAGACGCTGACCTGCGGCAGCCGCTGACGCCCACCGAACGGCCCGGGCTTCGAGATCGAAGTCCGGGCCGTTCGGCGTTCAGTCGGTGATGCGGCAGTGCGTCGTCAGTTCGCCGATACCGTCGATGCCGACCGTGACGCTCGAGCGGTCGCGGAGGAAGATCTGCGGGTCACGAGAGTATCCGGCGCCCCCGGGGCTGCCGGTCGAGATCAGGGTGCCGGGCAGCAGAGTCGCCGATTGCGACAGATGTGCGATGAGCGTCGCCACCGACCGGATCATCTGACCGGTAGAGGCATCCTGCACCGTCTGCCCGTCGACGACGGCCCAGATGTGCAGGTCTTGCGGGTCGTCGATCTCGTCAGCAGTGACCACGTAGGGCCCGGTGGGCGTGAAGCCGTCGAACGACTTGCAGCGCGACCACTGCGCCTCGGAGAACTGGATGTCGCGCGCGGTGATGTCGTTGACGACGGTGTACCCCCACACGTGCGACAGCGCCGTCTCGGCCGATACATCTTTCGCCGGCGTTGCGATGATGACGCCCAGCTCGGATTCGTAGTCCACCGACTCGCTGAGGGTGCGCGGCCATGACGTGGTGCCGTCGTGGCCCGCCAGCGAGTTCGGCCAGAGCACGAACACGGTCGGAGCCGTGTCGGCCTTCAGTCCCAGTTCACTGGAGTGTGCGGCGTAGTTGAGCCCGACGGCGAGCACGACGGGGGGCTCGGCGACGGCAGAACCGAACACGAGGCCGCCCACGGGAAAGCCGTCGACACCGGCCGCGGCATCTCGCACGCGAGCGAGGAGCTCATCACCGCCGTCGATGAGTGCCTGCAACGTGCGCGGCGCCCCCTCGAACAGGGCGGCGACGGGGGTCACGTGACCCGGAGACGTGGCGGCGACCAGCTGCGGATCGTCCGATTCGGGCAGCACGACGTGGGCGAAACGCATCCCTCCAGGGTAGTGGGGACCGATGAACTCCGCAGGTTTTGGTGATTGTGGTCGCCGAGAGCTGCGGTCAACCCGCTCGGGGTAAAAGACTCAGCGCCCGGTGCCGCGGCGATGCCTGCGTGTCTCCCGGGCGCTGAGTTGGCCTGGATTCATTGTCGATCCGCCCCTCCGGCAGTGTCAAGAGGGTGCCCGTCGCGTCGGCGCATGCTTGGATGGATGCATGACTGAAGAGCGCACCAAGCCCGAGTTCGACGCCCCCTCCGGTCCGGCCCCGGCCGACCTTGTCATCCGCGACATCATCGTCGGAGACGGCGCCGAGGCGAAGCCCGGCGACAACGTCACCGTGCACTACGCCGGCGTCGAGTACGACTCCGGCGAGGAATTCGACTCATCCTGGGGTCGCGGCGAGTCGATCCAGTTCCCCCTGCGCGGACTCATCCAGGGATGGCAGGACGGCATTCCGGGCATGAAGGTCGGCGGTCGGCGCGAGCTGATCATCCCGCCCCACCTCGCCTACGGCCCCGCCGGCGGCCACTTCCTCGGCGGCAAGACCCTCATCTTCATCATCGATCTGCTCAAGGTCGGTTGACCCGCACGAACAGGTGACAGGGGTGGATGCCGCGGCATCCGCCCCTGTTGTGTTTCCCGAGAGTTGTTCCATTCTTGGGAATAGATGAGAGTACGCAGTGTTGACTAGGCGCAGACCGGTTCCCCCGACGAAGGATGACTCACATGACCGACGCAACCGCCACCATTCCCGAGATCCCCGGCTACAAGGCCGGCACCTGGGTGCTCGACCCCGCGCACAGCGAGGTCACCTTCAGCCTCCGCCACATGATGATCTCGAAGGTGCGCGGCGTCTTCGGGCTCAAGAGCGCCACGATCGAGGCGCCCGAGAACCCGCTCGAGGCGAAGGTTTCCGCCACGGTCGACGTGGCCTCGATCAACACGAACGACGAGAACCGCGACAACCACCTGCGCGGCGCGGACTTCTTCGACGTCGCCCAGTTCCCGACCATCGAGTTCGTCTCGACCGGCGTGCGCCTCGAGGGTGGCGACTTCCTCGTGGACGGTGACCTCACGATGCACGGCGTCACCAAGCCGGTGACCTTCGAGCTCGAGTTCGGTGGTTTCGGCACCGACCCGTACGGCAACTACAAGGCGGGCGCGACCGCCACCGGTGTCATCAACCGTGAAGACTTCGGTCTGACGTGGAACGCCGCGCTCGAGACCGGCGGCGTGCTGGTCGGCAAGGACGTCACGATCACGCTCGACCTGCAGGGCTCGCTCCAGGCCTGACCCCTCTTTATCGGCGGCGGTCGCTCCCCTTCTCGAGATGGGGCGGCTGCCGCCGTCGTCGTATACGCAGCCTGTTCTGCGCGAGCAGGATGCCGACGAACACGATGGCCGCTCCTACCGGCTCGTGCCAGCTCACTCGTTCGCCCAGCACGATCGTGCCGAGTGCGACGCCCACGACCGGCGTGATGTAGGTGACGGTCGACGCCGCCGTCGGTCCCCACGCGCGCAGGGTGTTCTGGTTCCAGACGTACGCGACTCCCGTGCCGAGACAGCCGAGCAGCACCATGCAGCCGACGATCTGAGGATCCAGGCGCAGAGGCGTGGCGGCGACCACCGGCGTGAGCGCCACCATGATCACCGCAGCGATGCCGATGTTGACGAAGGAGAAGGCCAGCGGCGTCATCCCCGAATTCGCGACGAAGCGACGCATGTAGGCGAGGCTGAAGCCGTAGCAGGCCGTCGCGCCCAGCAGGGCGAGTTGGGCGACGAGGCTGTTCGTCAGATCCAGTCCGCTCCACGGTGCGATGATCACCACGACCCCCGCGATGCCCACGGCGATGCCGGCGATCTGCACCGGCTTCAATCGCTCGACGCGGAACACCGCGGCCGCCATGATCGCGGTCATGATCGGGGTGGTGGCGTTGTAGATGCTTCCGAGGCCCGAGCTCACGTGCTGCTCGGCCCACGAGAAGAGCAGAAACGGCACGACGCAGAAGCTCACCGCCAGCACGCTCATGTGCCCCCAGACGCGCAGGCCCGCGCCGCGGAATGCGGGCAGGCGGTCGCGCCGGACGAGCACGAACAGTCCGAGGGTGAGCGCGCCGAGCACCAATCGACCCCACACCACCTGCGCCGGTGAGATGCCCTCCAGGGCCACCTTCATGAACAGGAAGCTCGAACCCCAGATGATGCCGAGCAGCAGGAACTGCACGGCGACGGTCGCCGTCGACGGCCCGAGCCGCGCGTTCGTGCGAGGCGCCGCCGCGGAATCGGTGGCGGCAGGTGCGGTGCGAGAGGCGTTCACGTCGCGACTCTAGCGGCGGTGTCCGACGCCGAGACCGCCAGCGGAGTGCGACGACCGGAACCCGCCGACACGTGGCAGGAATGCGCCGTCCCGAAGGCTCGCCGGGCGGCGCGGGCCGGGCGCCCGCCGGCGCGGAACCGCGTCAGGGAATCGGGTTCTCCGCGTCGTACGTCCGAAAGCGCGGATTCAGACGGGCGAGAACCCCGACGATCGCGATGATCAGGATGCCGCCGATCAGCGGCGGGAACCACAGAGTCGTGATCGTCGCGAGCGTGCCGGCGTAGAGGGCGCCGATGCGGGGACCGCCGGCCACGACGACGGTGAAGATGCCCTGCAATCGCCCGCGGACGGCATCCGGGACCGCTGCCTGCAACATGGTCGAGCGATAGATCGCGCTGACGTTGTCGGCGGCGCCGCCCACCGCCAGCGCGACGCAGGCGGCGATGATCATCGGGACATTGGCGTGGTCGCCGTCCACCGTCGTCGGTGCACCGATGCCGACGGCGGCCAGCAGCACGGCGACGGCGAAACCGGCGATTGCGGCGCCGTAGACCTCGATAGCGCGTTCGATGCCGCGGCCGTGCCAGCGGTAGCCTCCGACGCGTCCTGAGAACAGGCTCGACAGGAAGGCTCCGGCTGCGATCGCGGCGGTGAGGACGCCCGCGGTGACGGGGCCACCGCCGAGCACGACCATGCCGAGCGCGGGAAAGAGAGCGAGAGGCTGACCGAAGGTCATCGCGACGATGTCCATGATGAACTGCAGCCGGATGTTCGGTGCCTGCTTCAGGAAGGCGACGCCGTCGCGCAACGACTCGAGTCCGGGGCGCACCGTGGCGCCCTCGGGGCGTATGGCCGGCAACGTCCACAGCCCGAGGAACAGGCTGAGCATGAGGACCACGTCGATCGAGTAGGTCCACGCGTATCCGGTGGTCGCCACAAGGATGCCGGCGAGCGCCGGGCCCGCCATCACCATGATTCCGACCGTCACGCCCTGCAGGGCTGCCGCCGACGGCAGCAGCTCGCGGGGGAGCAGGCGCGGCACGATCGCCGACCGGCTGGCCATGACGATCGAGTTGGCCGCGGAGTTGACCACGCTCAGCACATACAGCGACCACACGGCTTCGTTCTGCGTCCATGCCAGCACCGCGAGCAGCAGGGTCGAGGCGAACGTCACACTCGCAGCGATCAGCGACACCCGGCGGCGGTCGAAGGCGTCGGCGAGCATGCCGCCGTAGATTCCCGCGAGCACCATCGGCACGAGCCCGGCGACGGCGATCATCGACACCGCGAAGGTCGACCCGGTGAGCGCGTACATGTGGAGCATCACCGCCATGATCGTGAGCTGGCCACCGAGCCCCGACAGCGTCGATCCGATCCACAGTCGCGCGAAGGCCGGGCTGCGGCGGAAGGGTGTCAGATCGATCAGATGGCCGCCGCTCACGTGTGCACCTCGACGCGCTTATGGCGCGAGGCGTGCCCGCGCAAGATCGTGACGTCGCGCGGGGGCACGCCGAAATGAGCGGCCAGCGCGCGGACGACCCCGTCGTTGGCCGCGCCGTCGACGGCGCGTTCGCGGACGAAGACGGTGAGGCGCTCGGTGTCGTCCTCGACGAGGGGCCCCTTGCGACTGCCGGGCTTGACGTGAACGGTGTACTGC
>CAUPYO010000103.1:0-7025 GCA_963515565.1 uncultured Microbacterium sp. | reverse complement strand
CAGATATGCCGTGTGCGGCATATGGGCGGGAGTTCGACTACGTGGAGTTCCGTGGCGAGCACTGGGAGGTGCCCGCGTCAAGTACTCCTACATCGGCAATGCGATGAAGTGATCGGATACCCCATGCCACGTCGACCGCGTCCCTCTCACCGCAGCCCCGAGCGAGCCGAAAAGCGATCACAGCGACAGCGGCGCGGGGCGCGGCGTCAGCTCGACGATCTAGACGTCGCGACGTTCACGGCCATCGCGCGCACGCGCAGCCCGCTCCTGGACGCGACGATGCCGCCGTTGACGCGAGCCGCCGACCGTTCGGTGCTGTGGATCTCGATCGCGGGCTTGCTGGCGTTGTCGGGACGGCCACGTGCGCGCCGCGCGGCCGGACGAGGGTTGGCCGCGATCGCGCTGACGAGTCTCATCGCCAACCAGGTGTCCAAGCGTGTTCATCGCCGCCCCCGCCCCTCGCCCACCCAGGTCCCGGTCCAGCGTCTAGCCCACCGTATTCCGACGTCGACATCGTTTCCGAGCGGTCATTCGGCCAGCGCCGTGGCCTTCGCCGCCGCGGCATCCGCGGAGTTCCCGCGTTGACAGTGCCGCTGCGGGCGCTCGCGGGCGTGGTCGGTTTTTCCCGCGTCGCGACCGGTGCGCACTACCCCACCGACGTCGCAGCCGGGTTCGCGCTCGGCGAGCTGATCGCGTGGCGCACGACCCGGGTGGTTCCGGTGGAGCGCGTCGACCCGCTGCAGGATGCTCCCGCCGTGCACGCGGGTACGCCGCGGCCGGACGGTGAGGGCATCACTCTCGTCATCAATCCCCGCTCCGGGTCGGGGCGCGCCGGCCGCATCCTGCCGACGTGCGTCGCGCGCTTCCGCGGATGCGCATCGTGGTCCTCGGCGCCGAGGATGACTACGCCGGCACGATCCGTGAGGCGGCCGCGTCCTGCGAGGTGCTCGCGGTCGCGGGCGGCGACGGCACGGTTCAACAAGACGCCGACGCCGCGCGCGCGAACGGCATCCCCTTGGCGGTGCTGCCTGCGGGCACCTTCAACCACTTCGCCAAGGATCTCGGGATGTTCCCACTGTCGACCGCGATCGATGCGATCCGCGCGGGAACGGTGGCCAAGGTCGATCTTGGGGAGATCAACGGGAAGATCTTCGTGAACACCGCCAGCGTCGGTGCGTACACCGACTTCGTCGCGATCCGCGAGCACTACGAGCATCGCATCGGCAAGCCGCTGGCCGCTGTGGTCGCCGCGGCCCGCACGCTCGGACAGGCCCGCGCCGTGCACGTGCGCGTCACGGACCTCGATGGCGAGTCGATCGACGCCCGTTTCAGCCTGCTCTTCCTCGGCAACGGCCGCTACGAGCCGCGTGGCTTCGCCCCGGTGCACCGGGCCACGCTGGATGACGCGCGGCTGGACCTGCGTGTGCTGGGCGTGTCGCGCCGCGGATCGCGCGCCCGCGTGGTGGTCGATCTGTTCACCGGGCGCATCTCGCGCAACCGTCGCTACCAGCAGTACTCGGATGCCGAATTCCAGCTCGAACTGCTCGACGGCCCGTATCGCATCGCGCGCGACGGCGAGCTCGGCGAGGACGTCGACCATCTGACGGCTCGCGTTCTGCCGCGCGCGCTCACGGTGATCGCTCCTGCATCGCCGCGCCGACGCTGAACCCGGCCGGCACACGCGAATTGACACGGGCGGCGCGGCGTCGCAAGCGCGGGCTTCGCGCTAGCGTCGACACATGTCGACGGCAGCCGCGTGGAGCGGGCAACTCGCGGCGCTCCGACCTGAACTGTGGCCGAGCTTCGTCACCACGCACTCCGGCCTGCCCGGCCCCCGCGCGAACCTGGCCCTCGTCGATGCGGTCGCCCGCTCGGCAACGGACGAAGCCGTCGCCGCTCTCCTCGCCGACGGAGGCGAATACGCCGTGATGTGCGCCGCGGCCGCCCTCGGCCGCCGCGCGGATGACCCTGAACTCGCTGATCGTGCCCGCGTCCTCGCTGCGGACGAGCGATGGCGGGTGCGCGAGGGGGTCGCCCTCGGCTTGCAACTGTGCGGCGACGAGTCTCCCTCGACCTTGCTGACGATCGTCACCGCGTGGGTGGACGATGCCGACCCTCTTGTGCAGCGGGCTGCGGTGGCCGCCGTGTGCGAGCCGCGCCTGTTGCGCACCGCCGAAGCCGCCGCGACGGCGATCTCGGTGTGCCAGCGCGCCACCACGCGCCTCGTCGCCCTCGCGCCGGCGCGTCGATCTCAATCGTATGCCCGAACCCTGCGCCAGGCGCTCGGTTACGCGTGGAGCGTGGCAATCGCGGCCGACCCGACGCCGGGCTTGGCGGCATTCCGCACGCTCGACATCGACGACCCGGACATTGCCTGGATCGTGCGCGAGAATCGCCGGAAGAAGAGGCTGGCCGCGTTGGAGTGATCGCGCGCGGCTCAGGAGCAGGAGTACAGCGTGAAGCCCACCGTCGGCCCGGATGCGGCGTCGCGCCCGTGGGACGCTGCGCCCGATGAGGCGCCGCCGGCGGTCGAGGGCCACGATCGCAGAGTCGAGCAGCTGCTCGCGCGCACCGCGACCCACACCGGGTCGGTCTTCGCAGCGCGATCTTTGACGACCAAGAGGTGGACGCCGGCAGCGATCTCGGCCCGCACCTGGTCCGCGGTGAAGACCGTCGCCTGCCCCGAATAGCCCCCGTCTGTCAGGACTTCTTGGCCGGTCGAGTTGATGATGGGCGCCGCCACGCTCCAGGAGTCCGTCAAAAACAGCGGCCGGCCGTCCTCTCCGCCCCCCGCGGAGCGAACGGCGCCGAGCAGTTCGATCAGTGGCGGCGTGATTCCGGCCGCGCCACCCCACAGCTGCGGCGCCGACACCGAGAAGGCGCGGCCGGCGGCAGGCGCGCCCGCCGCCGGCTTGATGCCGACGTACGCGTCTCCTCCGCTGCCGTCCCGCGAGGAGTCCAGCACCTGGGCGCTGAACAAAGCCGGGCCGGCGACGATCGCGACGACGCCGGCCATCGCGAGAGCGGCGCGCATGCCGGTGGGCCCGACCCGCGAGGGCAGACGGAGTGCGCCCCACGCCGCGGCGACCGCCCCGAGGAGAGTCACCCCGGCGAGGGGAAGCGCGAGCGGCAGTGGCAGACGACTCCACCACGCCAGCATGAGTGCCCACCCGCCCTGCACGATCACGAGCACCGGAAGCACGGCGCGCTCCAAGACGCGCTCAGACGCACGGAGCCGAACGGCCTCGCTGGCCGCCAGAGCCGCGAGCAGAGCGAGCTGCACGCCGATCGCCGACAGATATGCCGTGTGGGGCATGCGGGCCGCGGAAAGCACTCCCGCTCCGGTGACCACCCAGATGACGACGACGGAGAACATCGCCCGGTGAGCTCCCGTGGACACGGCACCCTGAGCATCGGCACCCTGAGCATCGACACCCTGAGCATCCACACCCTGAGCATCCACACCGACGTCGGTACCCCGCCGAGCCGGCGGCCACCACCACCGCCAGACGCCGAGGCCGATCGCCAGAAGAGCCGCGGGATAGAGCCAGCCGATCTGGGTCAGGTACGTCGGATCGAAGAGTTTGAACGCGGCATCCGAAGGGGCGCCGGAGGCTGATCCTCCCCCGCCGCTGTGCACCGCACCGGCGATCGCATTCGGGAACAGCCGGTCGATGCCGTTGTAGCCGAACACCATGGCGAAGACGTCGTTATCGGTCGAACCGTCGACGAAGGGACGGGATGCCGCGGGAACGATCTGCATCGCCAGCATCCACGACAGCGATGCCGCAACGGAGCTGACGAGCAGGATCGCCGCCCTCCCGATGCGCCTCGCCCACGGTCCGCCCACGGCGACCAGGGTGCCCACCAGGAGCGCCGGAATGACGAACCACGCCTGCATCATTTTGGCCTGGAAGCCGACTCCGATGAAGGCTCCCGCCACCAGCAGGGGCCACCACCGAGCTGTGAGCGCCGCCCGCTGCCACCAGAGCACCGCGACCGCGAGGGCCATGGTGAGCAGGCCGTCTTCCATCGGGTGGGCGAACATCGAGACGAAGATCGGCGTGGATGCCGCGGCCGCCGCCGCCACGAGCCCCCCGGTTCTGCCCAGCCAACGCAGCCCGATGAGCGCGCACGCCCAGACGGTGACGAGCCCTTCGATCACCTGCGGTAACGCGAGAGACGACGTCGACATGCCGAACAGGCGCACGCTCAGCGCCTGCGGAACGGCGAAGCCACTCAGCTTGTCGAGAGTGACGGTGCCAGCGGGGTCGAACGCGCCGAAGAACAGTGCCCGCCACGACTGCGACATCGATCGCGCCGACGCCTCGTAGAACGCGAAGTCACCGCCGCGCGCGAGGTTCCACACCGTCAGAACGGCAGAGGCGACGAGGATGAGAACAAGGGTGATGCGCGCCCCCCAGGGCTCTCGCCACCATCGAGACAGGGAAGGCGTGTCCGGCACGATCGCGACGATAAACCCGTCGGTTCGACCACATCTCGCCGGCACCTATGTGCGCGGTATGAATGCTGAATGCGTCAGCGGCTCACCATTGCGGGTGGATCGCCGCGCGCAGACGCCGGTCGTAGACGTCTGTCACCGCCTGGTCGAACCTCTCGAGGTCGAACTCGCCCTCGATTAGTACTGCGGCCGCGGCATTCGCCGCCGCCTGGCTCGGTGTACGCGCACCGGGGATGACGCTCGTGATGCCGGGACGCGAGGCGATCCATGCGAGGGTGGCCGCAGGCAGGGTGACGCCCACGGGCAGGACGGCGGCCAATTCACGCGCCGCGGCGACGCCGGTCTCGAAATCCACGCCCGAGAACGTCTCACCGCGATCGAACGCGGCGCCATCGCGGTTGTAGGTGCGGTGGTCATTTGCGGAGAAAGTCGTGTCGGTGGTGTACGCGCCCGACAGCAGCCCGCTGGCCAGGGGCACCCGTGCGAAGACGGCGATGCCCGCTGCGGCGGCAGCCGGCAAGAACTCGTCGAGCGGCTTCAGTCGGAACGGGTTGACGATGATCTGCACGTTCGTCACTCCGCGACGGCCGATGACCGCCAACGCCTGCGCCAC
The DNA here is from genome assembly GCA_963515565.1 of uncultured Microbacterium sp. Lineage (GTDB taxonomy): Bacteria > Actinomycetota > Actinomycetes > Actinomycetales > Microbacteriaceae > Microbacterium. Next base: position 1,950 of record CAUPYO010000103.1, on the reverse strand, counting down.
CGTCTCCACCGAAGCTCCATAAGCGGCGATGACGCCGTCGTCGACGAGTCTGTCCAGGGCATCGAAGGTGCGCTCGTCCTCGAGTACCGCGCCGGGCGGGCAGTGCAGTTGGACGAGGTCGAGGACCTCGACACCGAGGTTGCGGCGCGACCGGTCGATCCACGTGCGGAAGTTGTCGAGCGTGTAGTTCGCCGCATCCTGGTCCACCCGGCGGCCCATCTTGGTCGCCACGGTGATAGCGTGCCCGGGACGCGACGCCAGGAAGCGCCCGATGATCTGCTCCGAGCGGCCGTCGCCGTAGACGTCAGCGGTGTCGAACAGCGTGACCCCGCCGTCGACGGACGCCGACAGCACAGCCGTCGCATCGGCTTCGCTCACGTCGCCCCAGTCGGCTCCGAGTTGCCAGGTACCGAGACCTATAGCGGACACCGTGCGTCCGGTTCGGCCGAGTGGGCGTGCGGGCAACGTCGAGGTCTCGTCCGGCATGTTCACGAGCCTAGCGGTGGCGTCAGGCCCGCCCTCGGCCGCGAGGGGTCAGGCGGCAAGCCCCGTGCCGCAGCTCGAGCAGAATCGAGCGCCGGCGGGGTTGTCTGCGCCGCATCCGGAGCAGGCGGTGACGATCGCGAGCGGCGATCCGCACTCGCCGCAGAATTTGCCGCCGGTCGACTGCGCGCCGCACGATCCGCATCGCGGCCGGGCCTGCGTCGAGAGGTCCAATCGGCCCACAAGGTCGACCGTCTCCAGCCGCTCCTGCACCTGTCGACGACGTGCCTCGGCCTGCAGCTGGGCGAGCTCTTCCGTGACGATCGGCGAGCATCGCACGCACTGGCCGACCGTGTCGTTCCAGCAGACGTCGTCGCAGACCCAGTCGCTGCACCCGCGGCACTGGTGGAACATCGGGCCGATCTCCGCGGTCGCCGCGCGCAGCGCGTCGTCCTTCGCCGGCGAGTTGGTGGCGCGATCGAGTAGCCGGTCTGCCATCGATGTGATCTCCGACAGCGACCCGCCGAAGAGGTTGCCGAGCCCGCGCGCAAGTTTCTGCCCCGCCGCGCGCGGATCGCGCCGGAAGGCGGAACGGTACCCGTTGCCGCATCGTTCGCAACGGAACTCGAACTGATAGCCGTCGGTGTTCGACAGGTCGCTGACGTTGTCGGTGAAGGGGACGAGGTCGCTCATACGTCATTCCTTACTCGGGATGGATGCCGTCGGCGACGGCCGTGCGTGGGGATGAAAGAGGGGAACCGAAAACGAGGTCGACGATCGGCGCGAAGTCGTAGTCGCCGGCGTAGCGCAGGGCCTCCATGAGTAGGAGGGCGTTCATGAGCATTCCACGACCCATGAAGTCCCACATCTGGATGTCGGAAGCCCCCGCGTCGCGAAGAGTCCGGTAGACCTCGTCGAACATCCGCCGTGACTCCACCCCGATCGCCGGCTCGGCCGTGGCGGCGGAGAACGCGTGCGCCCAGACGAGAACGGATGCCGGCTGCGAGAGCACCAGTCCGCGATAGGCGGCTCCGACCCGTTCCGGGTCGAACGCGCCCCCGGGAGCGCTCGTCACCGAGCGGAATGCCGACACGATCGCCGCTCCCGCGTGGGCATGCGTGCGCAGGAAGAGCTCTCGCTTCGAACCGAACGTGCGGATCACGTAGGGCTGAGACACGCCCATCGCAGACGCGACCTGCGCTGTCGAGGTCCCGAAGTAGCCGCGGGCGGCGAAAGCGCGGACGGACGCATCGAGGAGTTCGTCGTTGCGCGCCGGGAGGCGACGAGCAGACCGCATCCGCGAGTCCTTTCGAGCAGGTGGTTATCAAACGATAACACTGCCCGGACGGGCGCTCGCCACAAAAGCAAGAGCCCCGGTCATCCCGCTCTATCGCGGAATTCCGGGGCTATCTGTCTTGCTGGGGTACCTGGACTCGAACCAAGAACAACGGAACCAGAAACCGCCGT
>CAUPYO010000102.1:0-7032 GCA_963515565.1 uncultured Microbacterium sp. | reverse complement strand
GCTCCTGCTCGGTACCCAGGGCGTGTGCGACGTCTCGCGACTGTTCGGGGTGCGTGGTTCGGCTCGCGACGACCAGACGCTTCTTGGTCTTGGCGACGAGGCCGGGGGCGATCCCGCGCTCGACGTCCAGATCAACCGTGTGCTTCTTGCGCGCCATCGTCCGCTTCCTGTGCGGACCGGGCACGAGCGGCAGCGGTAGCCGCAGCCGTTCCCGGTCGGTGGTTCTCGACCCAACCCTCGACGTTGCGCTGAGGGGCAACGCTCAAGGCGAGAGCTCCGGCGGGAACGTCCTTGCGGATCACCGCGCCGGCACCGGTCTTGGCGCCGTCTCCGATTCTAACGGGCGCGACGAACACGTTGTGCGAGCCCGAGTGCACCTCGTCGCCGATCTCGGTGCGGTGCTTCGCGACGTCGTCGTAGTTGGCCGTGATCGCACCCGCGCCGAGGTTGACGCCGCGACCGATCGTGGTGTCGCCGATGTAGGAGAGGTGGGGCACCTTGCTGCCCTCGCCGATCGTGGAGTTCTTGATCTCCACGAAGGTACCGATCTTGCCGCCCGCCGCCAGCTGGGCGCCCGGACGCAGATAGGCGAACGGTCCGACCGTGGCACCGGCTCCGATGACGGCGAGGGTGGCATCGGTGCGGCGGACGACCGCGTTCTCGCCGACCTCGCAGTCCTCCAGCGTCGTGTCCGGACCGATCGTCGCTCCGGCGGCCACAGCGGTGGACCGCAGGATGTGAGTGTTCGGCAGAACCGTGACATCGGGGGCGAGCGTGGCCGTCACGTCGATCCAGGTGGTCGCCGGATCCTGGATGCTCGCGCCTTCGAGCTGCCAGCGGCGCACGGTGCGCGCGTTGAGGAGTCGGCCGACCTCGGCGAGCTGCGCACGATCGTTCACGCCGAACGTGATCGTCACGTCGTCGACGACGGATGCCGCGACGAGCTCGCCCGCACCGCGGAGCAGACCGACCACGTCGGTGAGGTACTTCTCCTGCTGCGCATTGTCGGTGCCGACCTCGCGTAGGCGTGCCCGCAGTGAAGCGGCCTGGAAGACGTACATGCCGGCATTGATCTCGGTGACGGCGGCCTCGACAGCGGTCGCGTCCTTCTGCTCGACGATGCGGGCGACGGTGCCCTCGCTGTCACGGATGACGCGACCGTATCCGGTCGGGTTGTCGACGATCGCGGTCATCAGCGTGGCCCGCGCGCCGGTCGCCCGGTGCTCGGCGACGAAGCCCGCGAGGGCCTCGGCATCCGCCAGAGGGCAATCGGCCGACAGGACGAGCACGTCGCCGTCGAAGTCCGGGACCGCCTCCAACGCCACTTCGACCGCGCGGCCCGTGCCGGGAATCTCATCCTGATCGACGACAACCACCTCGGGCGAGATGCCGGTCACCGCGTCGGCGACGAGATCCCGCTCGTGGCGGACCACGACGAGCACATGGGCGGCTGACAGATCGCGAGCGGTGTCGAGGACGTGACCGACGAGCGGCCGCCCGCCGATGCGGTGCAGCACCTTGGGCAGGGACGAGCGCATGCGCGTTCCCTGGCCCGCGGCGAGGATCACGACGGCGAGCGATGCGTCCCTGGTGTTCTCTGTCATGCTCCGCCGCCAGGATTCGAACCTGAACCTCACAGCTCCAAAGGCTGTCGTGCTGCCGTTACACTACGGCGGACCGCACCCCACGAGACGGCAGGTGTGCTGGTCTAGTCTGCCAGCCCGCGCGGCGGAAGACGTCATCGAAGCACTCAGGCGAGCATCAGGAACAGCTTCTCGAGCTCGTCCGTCGTCAGGCCGTCTTCTGCGGCGGCGCCCTCCGGGTCGGCGAGGCAGTCGCGCAGCGCTGTCGACACGATCGCGAACCCCGCCCGGTCGAGCGCATGCGAGACAGCGGCCAGCTGGGTCACGACGTCTCGGCACGGCTTGCCCTCCTCGACGGCGGCGATGACCGCGTCGAGCTGGCCCCGCGCGCGACGCAGGCGATTGGCGATCTTGCGCACCGCGGCGAGATCGTGCCCGGCCGCGGAGTCGGCGGCGGCCGCGGTCGTTCTCGCCGTCATCGACCGAACATCCGCGAGAAGAACCCGCTCTGGGCCTGCGGGTCGTGGCCGGGGCAGCGCTGGGAGACGGGGATGTTCTTCATCACCTGGTCGACGTGCTGACCGCAGCCGGCCCACGTCGTCTTGCCGCAGGTTCGGCAGGTCACCGCTGAGCACATGGGAGTTCTCCTGTCTGTAGGTGTGAGGGTTCGCGTCGATGTGGACGGTGGCGGGTGCGAGCGGTCGGGACGGCGGGCTTGTCAGACGCCGGCGGGGGTCGAGACGAGCACGGCACCGGCCCGTTCGTCCAGCAGCGCCCGCAGCGTGAGCATGCCACCGGACAGCGATGCCGAGTCGAAGCCCGCCTGGGCGAGCACCCGGTGCGCGATCGCCGAGCGCACCCCGGATTGGCACATGACACGCACCGGTCGACCGGCCGCGGCCGCGCGCACCTCAGCGAGGCGTGCGCGCAGCTCGGTGTGCGCGATCACGAGGGCACCGGGGAGGTGACCGGTCGCCACCTCGGCGGACGTGCGGACATCGAGGATGAGCGCATTCTCGGCGACGACGTCGAGATCCTGTGCGTACCAGAGCCGCAGCGCTCCGCTCAGCACGTTCTCCCCCACCATCCCGACCATGTTCACGGGGTCCTTGGCCGAGCCGTAGGGCGGCGCATACGCCAGATCGAGGTCGATGAGGTCGTCGACGGCCCAGCCCGCGCGGATGGCGGTCGCGAGCACATCGATCCGCTTGTCGACGCCGTCCGCGCCGACAGCCTGAGCCCCGAGCAGCAATCCGTCTTCGCGACGCACGTGCACCACGAGATGGATCTGCGCCGCACCCGGAAAGTAGCCGGCGTGCTGTCCGGGATGAAGATGCAGGGTGTCGAACTCGATTCGCGCCGACACCAGCGCGGCGCGATTGGCCCCCGTCATCGCGACGGTCTGCGTTCCGACCCGCACGATCGCGGTGCCGACCGGGCGTGGGAGGGGGCGGGCGTGGGCGGGCCGCAGAATCGCATCGGCGACCAGGCGTCCGGCGCGGTTGGCGGGTCCGGCGAGCGCCACGGGGCGAACCGCGCCGGTGACGGCGTCGACGGATGCCGTCGCATCGCCGACCGCATAGACGTCGGGCAGCGAGGTGCGGCCGTGCTCATCGACGATCATCGCGCCGCGGGCGCAGGCGACCCCAGCCGACTCGAAGACAGCGGTGTCGGGGCGCACGCCGACCGACAGCACGATGAGATCGGCGTCCAGTCGCGTGCCATCGTCAAGGATCACGACGTCGCCGTCTTCTCCCGCCTCGACCGCGGTGGCGAGTGCACCGGCCCGGACGTCGATGCCGAGCGCGCGCAGCTCCGCCGTCGCCAGCGCCGCCAGCTCGTCCTCGAGCGGCGGGAGCACGTGCGGCGCGAACTCGACGACGGTCGTGTGCAGTCCTTGCTGCGCGAGGGCTTCGGCGGCTTCGACGCCGATGAAGCCCGCTCCGAGCACGACTGCTCGGCGAGCGCCCGCGTCGATGCGCTCGCGCAGCGCTACAGCGTCGTCGACGCTGCGGAGGGTGCGCACCCGGGACGAGTCCAATCCCGCGATCGGCGGACGCGCCGCGATGGCCCCCGGGGCGAGCACGAGGGCGTCGTAGGTGAGGGTGTCGACGCCGTCCGCGGTGACCACCGTCACCGTCTTGGCTGCGGCATCCACCGCGGTCACCTCGTGACCGGTGCGCACATCGAGCGCGAGTGCGGCTCTCAGGGATGCCGGCGTCTGCACGAGCAGAGCGGACTCGTCCGCGATCTCGCCGCCGACGAAATACGGCAGCCCGCAGTTCGCAAACGAGACGTGCGGACCGCACTCGAGCACCACGATCTCGGCGGCCTCATCGAGCCTGCGCGCCCGCGCCGCGCAGCTCATACCCCCGGCCACACCCCCGACGATCACAATGCGCATCTGTCCTCTTCCTCTCGAACGAACGCCCCAAATATACCCCCCAGGGTATCTCCTGCCAAACTGCGCGCGGACGCGCGGACGATAATGGAGCCATGTCCACCGAGCATGACGAAGTCGACCGCATCGTCAGCGCCTGGGGCGCCCAACGTCCGGACCTCGACTTCTCGCCGCTCGAGGTACTCTCGCGTGTCGACCGTCTCTCCCGCCACCTCGATCGGGCCCGACGCGAAGCGTTTCGTCGCAGCGAACTGGAGCCGTGGGAGTGGGACGTCCTGTCGGCGCTGCGCCGAGCCGGAGAGCCCTACCAGCTGAGCCCGAAGCAGCTCTTGCAACAGACCCTCGTCTCGAGCGGAACGATGACCAACCGCATCGACCGCCTCGTGGGCCGCCGCCTCGTGCGGCGCGAAGCCGACCCGGCAGACGGACGCAGCGTGCTGGTGACCATCACGGACGAGGGAAAGACGCGCGTGGATGCCGCGATCACCCGGCTCGTCGACGCCGAGGCCGTGCTGCTGGGCGTGCTCTCGCGCGGCGACCGCGAACGACTCGCGGGATTGCTGCGCAAGCTCTCCCTGGGCTTCGACTCCTGAGAACCGAACTCAGTTGAGCAGATATATTGCAATCTGTTTATAAGTCTGATGTGATCGACACATGGAGTCGGAACCCGGACTGGCCGAGGCCGCCGAACTGTTCAAGGTACTCGGCAACACGTCGCGCCTGACGATCCTGCGCCAGATCGGAGACGACTCCGCAACGGTCGGCTCTCTGGTGGAGACGACCGGCATGTCTCAGCCCCTCGTGTCGCAGCATCTTCGGACGCTGCGCCAAGCCGGGCTCGTCAGCGCCACACGGATCGGCAAGGCGGTCGACTACCGCCTCGCCGACAGGCATGTCGCCCACGTGATCGCGGATGCGCTCACACACGTGCAGGAACCGGGTCACGCCGGCCTGTCCCCTACCAACTGACAGCCCCCACCCCAAAGGAAGATCATGACCACCGATATCCACGCCGAGCACACCACGGCAGAGCACACCCACGGCGATGCTTGCGGCCACGAGGCCGTCGCCCACGACGACCACGTGGACTACGTCCACGGCACCCATCACCACGCCCTGCACGGCGACCACTACGACGAGCACGAGGCCGTCGCCGAGCACACCGCCGCCGAGCACGACCACGGCGACGACTGCGGACACGAAGCGGTCGCACACGACGACCATGTCGACTACGTGCACGACGGTCACAAGCACGCCGCCCACGGCGACCACTACGACGAGCACTGAGAACACCGCGGATAAAACGGGGTGGTGAGACACCGTTCTCACCACCCCGTTTCACGTGGTCGGCCGGCTCGCCCCGTCCTTCTCACGCTGTGCGGCGGTTGGAGGAACCCTCGAGGCTCGCAGCGGCGACAGCGATCACCGAGACCAGGACGAGCGAAAGCGCGGGCGCCGCCGTTGCCCAGGGGGCACGTTCCACGTAGTCGATCCCCTCGGAGAGCAGGAGCCCCCACTCGGGCGTCGGCGGCGGCGCTCCCAAGCCCAGGAAGCCGAGCGAAGCCAGAGCCAGCGCCACCCCGGGCAGCCGCAGCATCGCGTGGCGCGTCAGCGGCGGGAGAGCCGCGGGCACCACCAGACGCAGGGTCACCCCGACGGGACGCATCCCGAGCACCGGCATCCACCGCACATGGGGTGTGGCGCGCGCCTCGGCGAGAAGGCTGCGGGCATGAGCGGCCAGGGGCGGCCAGCTCACCCACAGCACAGCCGCGGTCGCACCGCCTGCGGTCGGCCCGAACAGCGCGGCGACCACCACTCCGGCGATCAGGGGCGGCGTTGCGTTCGCCACCTCGACCGGACCGTCCGACCAGGGCCCCGCGAAGGCGACCACGAGCCCGACGGCCACCGCGACGATGACGATCAGTACGGCGGGCCCGAGGGTTCCCACCGCGCCGTGCGCGACCCGCGCCAACAGGTCGCGCCCGGAGGCATCCGCTCCGAACGGAAGCTCCCACGACGGCGGCGCCAGCCGGGGATGCGCACTCGCCATCGGGTTGCGAAAGATTCCGGCGACCACGATCGTGACGAGCAGGGCCGCGGCGACGACCAGCGTCGCGACGGCCACACCGTCGCGCGGGCGGTGAGCCGGCGGTGGTGCCAGCGCACCCGCCGGCAGTGGTCCACCCCACGCCCACAGCCGCGCGAGCGCGAACACGGCGCCGACGGCGATCGCCGCCACCGCGATCATGAGCACGCCGGCCTGCAGCGCCGGCAGGTCCTGCGCATTCGCCGCGCCCAGCAGGTACCGCCCCACGCCGGGGATGGCGAAGATCTGCTCCACCGCCACGGCTCCGCCCAGGAGGCCGATCAAGACCAGCCCGAGCTGATCGATGACCGCGGCGACCGCCCGGCGGATGACGGCGAGAAGGACGACGTGGCCAGGGGCTCCGCCGGTACGCCAGACCTCGACCCACCGTTCGCCGCTCGCGCCGGCGAGAGCATCGACGAGAAGGCGCCCCAGCAGACCGCCCGCGGGAATGCCGAGGGCCAGTGCCGGCAGTACGACGTTGACCACACCCTGCCAGCCGTAGGGCGGGAACAGGCGCAGCTGCACGGCGAAGACCACGAGCAACGCGCTCGCGAGCAGAAACTCCGGCATCGCTGTCAACACCACCCCCGCCGGCCCCGCACCGCGCACCGGCCGGTCGCGGATCACCCGGACAGACGTCGGTGCGACGAGCGCGACGGTGACGATGAGCGCGACGGCGAGGGCGAAGGCGGTCAGTGTCAGGGATACCCCGAACGCGTTCCACACGCCGGGAGCGACCGCACCTCCGCTGACCCACGACGTGCCGAGATCACCCCGGACCACCCCCGCCCACCAGTGCATGCTGGTGAGCAGGGGGCCGCCGTCGAGGCCGAGCTCGGCTCGGATCGACGCGAGAGCCTCGGGCGTGGGCTCGAGTTCGGCATAGCGCGCTCGCAGGATCGACGCGGCGGCATCGCGCTGCGACAGCCAGGGCAGGGCGCCGGCGAGCGTCAGCAGCC
>CAUPYO010000101.1:0-7090 GCA_963515565.1 uncultured Microbacterium sp. | reverse complement strand
AACCTGTACCTCGCGCTCGAGAACGATCTGCACATCATCCCGGTGCTGAACAAGATCGATCTTCCCGCCGCCGACCCGGAGAAGTACGCCGCCGAACTGGCGAACCTCATCGGGGGCTCGCCGGATGATGTGCTGCGCGTCTCGGGGAAGACAGGCATGGGCGTCGAGGAGCTGCTCGATCGCATCGTGGAGCGTATTCCCGCACCCGTCGGCGACGCCAACGCGCCGGCGCGCGCGATGATCTTCGACTCCGTCTACGACGCCTACCGCGGTGTGGTGACCTATGTGCGCATGGTCGACGGAAAGCTGGAGCCGCGCGAGCGCATCCAGATGATGTCGACGCGTGCGACCCACGACCTTTTGGAGATCGGTGTATCCAGCCCCGAGCCGGTTCCCACCAAGGGGCTCGGCGTCGGCGAGGTCGGCTACCTGATCACGGGCGTCAAGGACGTGCGCCAGTCGAAGGTCGGCGACACGATCACCAATCAGCGCAAACCCGCGACCGAGTCGCTCCCGGGCTATACCGACCCGAAGCCGATGGTGTTCTCCGGGGTGTACCCCATCGACGGCAGCGACTACGCGGTGCTGCGCGAGGCGCTGGACAAGCTGAAGCTGTCGGATGCGTCCCTGCAGTACGAGCCGGAGACCTCCGTTGCTCTCGGCTTCGGCTTCCGTTGCGGATTCCTCGGACTTCTCCACCTCGAGATCATCACCGAGCGTCTCACCCGCGAGTTCGACCTCGACCTCATCACCACGGCGCCGTCGGTGACGTACGAGGTCGTCACCGACACCGGCGAGACGGTCGTCGTGACCAACCCGAGCGAGTACCCCGACGGCCGCGTCGCCGAGGTCTCCGAGCCGGTCGTCAAGGTCGGCATCCTTCTGCCGAAGGACTACGTCGGAACCGTGATGGAGCTCTGCCAGCAGCGTCGTGGTGCACTCTTGGGCATGGAGTACCTCAGCGAAGACCGCGTCGAGCTGCGCTACAACATGCCGCTCGGCGAGATCGTCTTCGACTTCTTCGACCACCTCAAGTCGAAGACGCAGGGGTACGCCAGCCTCGACTACGAACCGGCCGGATCGCAGACCGCCGATCTCGTGAAGGTCGACATCCTCCTGCAAGGGGAGAAAGTCGACGCTTTCAGTTCGATCGTCCACCGCGACAAGGCCTATGCCTACGGCACCCTGATGACCGAGCGTCTGCGCAAACTCATCCCGCGCCAGCAGTTCGAGGTGCCGATCCAGGCCGCCATCGGCGCGCGCATCATCGCGCGCGAGAACATCCGTGCCATCCGCAAGGACGTGCTCGCAAAGTGCTACGGCGGTGATATCACTCGCAAGCGCAAGCTGCTCGAAAAGCAGAAAGAGGGCAAGAAGCGCATGAAGATGGTGGGCCGCGTCGAGGTGCCTCAGGAGGCGTTCATCGCCGCCCTCTCGGGTGACGTCGAGGCCAAGGACAAGAAGTAGAACGCCCCGGTTAGGGTGGATGCCATGCGTCGCGGGAGCTTTCAGGACGATACGGTCGACTACGCCGCCGTGGGCGCGACCCAGGCGCACGATCTGATGAGCTACCCGCCGGAGAACAGTATTCCGGCGGAGGACTCGTGGCTGCTCGGCAGCGGGCAGGCGCGCTTCGAGTCGTCGGCCGAGGCGCTGCTGTCGTGGACGGCGCTGCGCGGAGCAGGCCTGGAGATCAGCGATGTGCGCCCGGCCGCCGGACCGATGTACTCGGGGGTGGGTTACGACGTCGACGGCAATCCCACCGTCGCAAGTCGCCTGGATGCCGATCAGCGTTTCGACGCCGACGGAACGCCGTATGTGGCCGCCGGGACGACGATCCGTGTCCACGGTCGCATCAAGGCGATGAACGCCGACGGCGAGCTGCGCGTGATCTACGCCATCGAAGAGCCGCGGCGTGTGGGCTTCGCCCTCGGCACGGTCAGCGGCTCCGTCGTCAGCGGCGAGGAGTCCTTCATGGTCACCTGGGCCGACGACGACGAAGTGCGCTTCACGGTGCGCGCCTTCGATCGTCCGGTTGCCACGCTCTACCGCATCTACGGGCCGCTGCTGAAGCGCCGCAGGCGTGAGCTCTTCCAGGGCTATCTCCGTGCGATTTCGCCGCTGTACACCACGCCCGCCTGATGGGCTCAGCACTTCCCCTGGGCGATCCCGCACCCGCCGACGGCTCGCTCCCGGCCGATATCGCGATCGATCCCGACCGCGAGTTCGGCGTCTACATCCACGTGCCGTTCTGCCGTGTTCGGTGCGGCTACTGCGACTTCAACACCTACACCTCCGATGAACTGCGCGGCGCCCGCCAAGACGCCTACGCCGACGAGGTGCGGCGCGAGATCGATCTGTCGCGCGACGTACTCGCCGCACGCGGCGCACTACGGGCGGCATCCACCGTCTTCTTCGGCGGCGGCACACCGACGCTGCTGCCGGCCGGCGACCTGGCGCGCATGCTCGCCGGTGTGCGCGACACCTTCGCATTGGCGGACGGCGCCGAGATCACGGTCGAAGCGAACCCCGACACCGTGACCCCCGCGCTGGCGGCCGCGCTGGCGGATGCCGGGGTCACGCGGCTCTCCATCGGCATGCAGTCGTCGGTCCCGCACGTGCTCGCCGCCCTCGATCGCACCCACGAGCCTGCCGCCGTCGCGACAGCCGTCGACGCCGCCCGCGCGGCCGGCCTCGACGTCAGCGTGGATCTCATCTACGGGGCGCCCGGCGAGTCGATCGACGACTGGCGCGACTCGGTGGAGTCTGCGATCGCGCTGCAGCCCGACCACATCTCCGCCTATGCGCTCATCATCGAAGAGGGCACGAAACTCGCTCGCCAGATCCGTCGCGGAGAGTTGGCCGCACCCGACGACGACCTCCAGGCAGACATGTACGAACTGGTCGACGAGGCCCTCGCCGGCGCCGGCTTCGACTGGTACGAGGTGTCGAACTGGGCACGCGGCGACGCGCATCGCTCGCGGCACAATCTCGCCTATTGGCGGGGAACCGACTGGTGGGGATACGGACCCGGCGCACATAGCCACGTCGACGGACTGCGCTGGTGGAACGTCAAGCATCCCGCCGCTTACGCGCAGCGACTCGCCGGTGGCGAGTCGCCCGCTGCCGCCCGGGAAAGACCCGATGCCGCAGCACGGCGGCTGGAAGATGTGCTGCTGCGCTCGCGCATCGCCGAAGGCATCGCCGTGTCGGAGCTCACCGGGGAAGGCCGCCACGCGATCGCGGCCCTGATCGCCGATGGCCTCATCGACGGCGCCCGCGCCGTTCGAGGTCGCGTCGTGTTGACGCGCCGTGGTCGGCTGCTCGCTGATGCGGTCGTGCGCGCGCTCACCGTGTGAGGCGGCATCCCCCCACGCGCCACGCGCCACGCACGCTCGACGCCGCCGCGCCTGCACGCGGTAACATTGGCACTCGACATCCGTGAGTGCCAATAAGGAGGGGTGATGGTCTCAGAACGCGGCCTGCAGGTCCTCCGTGCAATCGTTCAGGACTATGTCGACACGCGCGAGCCCGTCGGCAGCAAGGCGATCGTCGACCGCCACCAGTTCGGCGTCTCCGCCGCGACGATCCGCAACGACATGGCGCTGCTCGAAGACGAAGAGTTGATCGCCGCCCCGCACACCTCGTCGGGGCGTGTGCCCACCGACAAGGGCTACCGGGTCTTCGTCGATCACCTCGCCGAGCTGCGTCCACTCTCGGGCGCGCAGCGCTCCGCCATCTCCTCGTTCCTGACCGACCCGGGCGACCTCGATGAGCTGCTGATGCGCACCGTGCGTGCGCTCACGCAGCTGACCGGCCAGGTCGCGATCGTGCAGTATCCTTCGTTCGCACGAGCGAACGTCACGCACGTCGAGTTCGTCCATCTGGGCGGAGCCCGGGTCGTCGTGATCGTCGTGACCGACACCGGGCGCGTGTCGCAGCGTGTGGCGTTTCTCGGCGAGGATCTCACGCCGGAGGCCGCTCTGCAGGTCAAGACGGCGATCGCCCATCTCGTGACAGGCAAGCCGGTCGCCGAGGCCGCGGCTGCCATCGCCGAGCTGGCGACCAACGGCACCCGTATCGACGACGCGCTGCAGACGGTGGCCAGGATCGTGGGCGAGGAACTCGACGACTTCCGGCAGGATCGCCTCGTCATGGCCGGAAGCGCCACGCTCGCGCGACGTGAGAACGACTTCCGCGGAAGCATCTACCCCTTGCTCGAGGCGATCGAGGAGCAGGTGACGCTGCTGCGGTTGATGGGCGAGATGGTCGCCGACGAGCACGGTCTTGCGGCGAGCATCGGCCGCGAGAACGCGTCATTCGGTCTCACCGAGGCCTCCGTACTCACCAGCGAGTACGACGCGACCGGCACCCGCGCCCGCGTCGGTCTGCTCGGTCCGATGCGCATGGACTATCCCACGAACCTCGCGGCGGTTCGCGCCGTCGCGCATTATCTGAGCCGGCTCCTCGACGAGGACGACACGTCCCGCTGAGCGACCCGCTCCCGTACACCGACCCGCGCCCGGTAGGGCAGGAAAGGCGATTGTGGCCGACCACTACGAAGTTCTGGGCGTCTCCCGCGAGGCGACCCCCGACGAGATCAAGAAGGCGTACCGGCGCCTCGCCCGCGAACTGCACCCCGATGTGAACCCCGGAGCGGATGCCTCGGAGCGTTTCAAGCTGGTCACGCATGCCTACGATGTGCTGAGCGATCCCGAACAGCGCCAGCGCTACGACATGGGCGGCGACGGCTCCGCGTTCGGCGGAGGCGGGGCCGGCTTCGGCGGATTCGGCGACATCTTCGAGACCTTCTTCGGCGGTGGGGGAGCGCGCACCGGTCGCCCGCGCTCACGGCGCGAACGAGGTCAGGACGCGCTCGTGCGCGTCACGCTCGACCTCGCCGATGTCGTGTTCGGTACGCATCGCGATATCGAGGTCGACACCGCCGTCATCTGCGAGACCTGCCAGGGTTCGTGCTGTCAGCCCGGCACTCAGCCGACGACGTGCGACATCTGCCATGGCTCGGGTCAGGTGCAGCGCACCGTGCGGAGCCTTCTGGGCAACGTCGTGACGTCGCAGCCGTGCACGACGTGCCAGGGCTATGGCACGACGATTCCGTACCCGTGCGCCACCTGTCAGGGACAGGGCCGGGTCCGCGCACGCCGCACGGTGTCGGTCGACATCCCCGGCGGCGTCGAGACCGGCCTGCGACTGCAGCTGCCGGGATCGGGTGAGGTCGGCCCCGCCGGCGGCCCGCACGGCGACCTGTACCTCGAGGTGACAGTCGCCCCCGACGAGGTGTTCAGCCGGGAGGGCGACGACCTGTTGGCCACCCTCGACGTCTCCATGCCCGACGCCATCCTCGGCGCGCAGACGACGATCACCTCGCTCGACGGCGACGTCGACCTGGAGCTCCGCGCCGGCGTGCAGTCCGGCGATGTGCTCACCATCAAGGGCCGCGGCATCACCCCCCTGCGCGGCGGAACGCGCGGCGATCTCCGCGTCGGCGTGCACGTCGTGACACCGACGAAGCTCGATGCCAAGGAACGCGCCCTCATCGAGGACTTCGCCAAGAAGACCAAGGCTCCGGCGCCGCGCCTGTCGCAGTTCCACCAGGGCATGTTCTCGAAGCTGCGCGACCGGTTCCGGGGCTGAGGTGGCACTGCACTTCCTCGCCGACGGGCCATCGGGCGACGGTGCGACCGTCGCGACGGCGCATCCCGGCGACGACGTCGTGATCATCGGCGCCGAAGCCCACCACGCCGCGGCGGTGCGACGCGTGCGCGTGGGCGAGGAGGTCACCGTGGGCGACGGCGTGGGCACCTGGCTGACGGGTGTCGTCGCCGAAGCGACACCCAAACGCGTCGCCGTAACGGTCACCGCGCGGGCCGCGTATCCGCCGTCACGCCCGCGGTTGGTCCTCGCCCAAGCGCTGGCCAAGGGCGACCGCGACGAACTCGCCGTTCAGGCTGCGACCGAGCTCGGCGTCGACGAGATCGTGCCCTGGCAGGCAACGCGGAGCGTCTCTCGGTGGACGGGCGACAAGCTCGCCAAGGGCGTCGCGCGCTGGAGCAGCATCGTTCGTGAGGCCGCGAAGCAGTCGCACCGCCCGTGGGTTCCGACTGTCACGGCACCCGCTCAGCTGTCCACGCTCGTCGCGTGCACCTCGCACGCGAAAGTGCTGCTGCTCGAGCCGACGGCATCCGTCGCCCTGAGTGCGACGCCGTTGGACGGTGCCGACGAGATCGTGCTCGTCGTCGGTCCCGAAGGCGGCATCGCGCCGGAGGAACTGACGGCACTCACGGATGCCGGCGCCATCGCCGTTCGCCTCGGCGACACGGTGCTGCGCACCTCGACCGCCGGCCCCGCGGCCCTCGCCGTGATCAACGCCCGCCTCGGCCGCTGGTAACGGGCGCTGACTACACTCGGAGTATGAGCGAACCGTCTATCTTCACGCGCATCCTGCAGGGCGAGATCCCTGCCGAGATCCTCGCCGAAACCGACAACGTGTTCGCCATCCGCGACATCGCCCCGCAGGCGCCGGTGCATCTGCTGGTCATCCCGAAGAGCGCTGCCTACCGCAATGTGGTCGAGCTGGCGGCCTCCGACCCCGACCTGCTCAGCGAGATGGTCGGTCTGGCGAACGGTCTCGCCGCCGAACATGCCGACGGCGACTTCCGTCTGATCTTCAACACCGGCCCGGCTGCGGGCCAGACCGTCTTCCACGTGCACGCGCACGTGCTGGCCGGCGGTCTCGACGAGGGGAGCCTCGGTGGCTGATCCCGCCGACAACGACGAGCAGACCGTTCAGCGCATCCTTGCGGACGGCGTCGCGATGGTGCAGCTGCTCGGCCCGCAGGACCGCCTGCTGCGCGTCGTCGAGCGGGAGCATCCTGACGTGCACGTCCACGTGCGCGGCAACGAGATCACCCTGACCGGCGAGGCGCAGGTCGTCGCTCGTGCACGCGCCCTCGTCGACGAGTTGATCGAGATGGCGCGCGCCGGCCAAGGCCTCGAGCCCTCAGACGTCCATACCTCCGAGCGCATCCTCCGCGCCGATACGGGGGAGCGCCCCTCCGAGGTGCTGGGC
>CAUPYO010000100.1:0-7125 GCA_963515565.1 uncultured Microbacterium sp. | reverse complement strand
GCCGGGAGGGGCCACCGCCCCCCCGGCCGCTGAGCGAGCGCAGCGAGCCGTCACGTCCAACCCGCTCGCCCGCCCGAAAGGAGATCGGCATGACCGCCGCCCCCGTGCCCGCCCCCGTGCGACGGCGCCGCCGCCGCGACGGTACGCCGCTCGCTCTGCTGCTGCCGGCGCTCGCCATGCTCACCGTCTTCATCGGGTGGCCGCTGCTGCAGTTGATCATCACGTCGTTCCAGCGGTACGGCCGCGAGCAGATCTTCGGAAAGCCCGCCTCGTTCGTCTGGTTCGACAATTATGTGCGCGTGCTCACCGACCCGCAGTTCTGGGTCGTGCTCGGCCGGAGTTTCGGTCTGATGGCGGTCTGCGCCGCCGCGACGATGGTGCTCGGGGTCTCGATCGCCCTCATGATGACCTCGCTCGGTTCCGTGATGCGCACCGTCGTCTCGGTGGGGCTTTTGCTGGCATGGGCCATGCCCGCGTTGACCGGCACCATCGTCTGGGGCTGGATCTTCGACACGTCCTACGGGCTGGTCAACTACGCCCTCACCCGCATCACCGGCCAGAACTGGATCGGCCACAGCTGGCTGTCCGATCCGCTCAGTTTCTTCGGCGTCGCCGCGATCATCATCACGTGGGGCGCCGTCCCGTTCGTCGCCTTCTCGACCTACGCGGCGCTGTCGCAGGTGCCCGATGAGGTTCGCGAGGCGGCATCGCTCGACGGATCCAACGCCTGGCAGCGGTTCCGGTTCATCGTGGTTCCCTACATCCGCTCGATCCTCGTCGTGCTGCTGATCCTCCAGGTGATCTGGGACCTGCGCGTCTTCGCGCAGATCTACGCGCTGCAGACCGTGGGCGGCATCCGCGCCGACACGAACACGATCGGCGTCTACATCTACAGCGTCTCGATGGCCACCGGTGACCTCGGCACGGGCGGTGCGATCTCGGTGATCCTCGTGCTGATCCTGCTGGCCGTCTCGGCCTCCTACATCCGCACCATGGTGACGTCGGAGGAGGACTGATGAGCGCCCGCACGCGGCGCGCCACCGGGCGCGTCTTGCTGAACCTCGCCGCGGTCGTCGTGTTCGTCTGCTCGGTGTTCCCGGTGTACTGGATGATCAACACGGCCTTCCTGCCCGGCTCTGCCGTCAAGAGCGAGACGCCGCACTTCTGGCCCGATCAGTTCACGCTGCAGAGCTTCCGTGCCGCGTGGGACGGCGGCTTCGTGCCCGCGCTCGGAGTGTCGCTAGCCGTGACGGTGGTGACCGTCGCTGCCGCGCTGATCTTCGCCTTCCTGGCCGCGATCGCCGTGTCGCGCTACCGCTTCCGCTCTCGTCGTAGCTTCATCGTCGCCATTCTCGTCATCCAGATGATCCCCGCCGAGGCGATGATCATCTCGACCTTCCGGGTACTCGACGGCTGGCACCTGCTCAACACCGTGATGGGGCTCGCGGCGGTCTACATCGCGATGGTGCTGCCGTTCACGATCTGGACGCTGCGCGGTTTCGTGAACGGCATCCCCGCCGACCTCGAGGAAGCGGCGATGATCGACGGCTGCACCCGTGCGCAGGCGTTCTGGCGCGTCACTTTTCCGCTGCTCGCTCCCGGCCTCGTGGCGACCGGCATCTTCGCCTTCATCCAGGCGTGGAACGAGTTCATCTTCGCGCTCGTGATCATGACTCGGCCCGAGTCGCAGACGCTGCCCATCTGGCTGCGCAGCTTCGTGCAGGCGACGAAGGCCACCGACTGGGCCGTCGTGATGGCGGGCTCCACGCTGATGGCCGTTCCGGTCGTCATCTTCTTCCTGATCGTGCAGGGCAAGATGACCAGCGGCCTCGTGTCGGGAGCGGTGAAGGGCTGATGCGACTCGGGTTCGACGTCGGAGGAACCAAAACCGACGCGGTGGTCATCGCGTCCGCGGGCATGCATCACGATCCGCGTATCGTGGCGCGCGCCCGGCGGGCGACCGGATGGGGAGCGGACGGCGTCGTCGCCACCCTTCTCGGGATGGTCGATGAGCTCGCCGCGGCGGCAGGCGTGCCGGCATCGGCGTTCACGTCGATCGGTGTGGGGATGCCGGGACAGGTCGCACCGGGTGCCTCGACCGTCACCCACGCCGTCAACCTCGGCATCGATGAGCTCGATGTCGCCCTCGCGATCGGCCCGCACCTCGGCATCCCGGTGCGCGCCGAGAACGATGTGAAGGCCGCCGCGCTGGGCGCGTACGCCCTGCACGGCGCCGGCGCCGCGTCGATGGCGTACCTGAACCTCGGCACCGGCATCGCGGCCGGGTACGTCCATGGCGGCCGCCTCTGGCGCGGTGCCCACGGCTCGGCCGGCGAGCTCGGGCATATGTCGGTCGACCCTGCCGGACCGCTCTGCCGCTGTGGTCAACACGGATGCATCGAGGCCTTCAGCGGCGGCGCCGCCGTCGCGCAGCGCTGGGCTCGCCCCGGCACTCTCCCGATCAGAGACGTCTTCGATGCCGCCGACGCAGGCGATACCGCCGCCGTCGCTCTGCGCCGCGGCCTCGTCTACGGCGTGGCCTCCGCGATTCGGGTGATCGTGCTCGCCGGCGATGTCGAGACGGTCATGCTCGGAGGCGGGATCACCGCGCTCGGCGACCGGTTGCGCGGGCCCGTGCTCGCCGAGCTCGACGCCAGCGCCGCGGCATCCCCGTTCCTGCGCTCGCTGAGCCTGGGCGAGCGCGTCGACCTGTTGCCGTCGGGATCGCCGGCGGCCGCCCTGGGCGCCGCACTTGTGGGCGCCGACTCTGAGCAGGAGGCTGTCTTTCATGGCTGAAGTCGTCATCGTTCCCTCTCCCGCCGACGCCGGTGCGCTCGTCGCCGACGAGATCGCGCGCTTGGTCGTCGCGCGTCCCGACGCCGTCTTGGGTCTTGCGACCGGGTCGACGCCGCTGCCGGTCTATGAAGCCCTGCGTCGGCGCCTCGATGGCGTCGACGTGTCGCGGGTGCGGGGGTTCGCGCTCGACGAGTACGTCGGCATCGACCCGCAGCATCCCGAGAGCTACCGGTCGGTGATCACGAAGCAGGTCGTCGAACCCCTCGGCCTCGACCCCGCGCTCATCCAGACGCCCAACGGCGCTCTGGAGACGATCGCCCATGCCGGCGAGGACTACGAGCGTGCGATCGCGGCGGCGGGCGGGATCGACCTGCAGATCCTCGGGATCGGCACGTCGGGGCACATCGGCTTCAATGAGCCGGGGTCATCGTTCGCGTCGCGGACGCGCGTGAAGACCCTCATCGAGCAGACTCGTCGCGACAACGCCCGCTTCTTCGACTCGGTCGACGATGTGCCCCTGCACTGCATCACCCAGGGGCTCGGGACGATCCTGGCCGCCCGGCACCTGTTCCTGCTCGCCTTCGGTGAGGGCAAGGCGGCGGCCGTCGCGGGCGCCGTGGAGGGGCCGGTCACCTCGTCGCTGCCCGGATCGGCGATCCAGCTGCACCCGCATGTGACCGTCGTGGTCGATGAGGCCGCGGCATCGCGCCTCGAGCACGCCGACTACTACCGCTACGCCTTCGCTCACAAGCCTGCCTGGCAGGGGCTCTGATCCTGCTCGTGCGTCGCCTGCTGCCGCTCAGCGCCGCAGAATGCGATATCTCGGGACGGATGAGGCGGCCCGGGACGCGCCGGGCGTAGAGTCGGGCACATGACGGATGCCGAGGTCCGAAAGCCCGTGCCGGCGTGGATCTGGGGTGGCGCGCTACTCGCCGCGAGCGCGGTCGTGCCCATCGCGACGCGGGCGGCGGCACCCGCGGGTTGGGGGGCGGCGCCCGTTGTCGTCTCGACGGCGCTGTTCGCGGCATCCCTCGTGATCTTCGCCTTCGGGCTCCGCGGCGAAGGCTCGGTCGTCGACCGGCGACGCCTGGGGGTGGTGGCCTTGCTGGTGTGGGCCGTCGTGCCGTTGGTTGTGCAGCTCGCGACGTCCGGGCCCATCCCGGAAGACCAGATCTCGCTGTACACCGCCGTCTCCTACGGGCAGCTGGCGGTCACCGCCGCCGCTGCGCTCGCGGCCGTCGTCACGATCGGCCGTGCCGCAGTGCTGCCACCGCGCTGGCGGTGGGCACCGGCGTGGGGTCTCGCGGTGATCGCGGTGGCCGTCGTCGTGCCGCAGGTGGTGGCCGTCGCTATGCAAGGCCGCAATACCCAGGACCTGATCGGGCTGTTCATGCTCACCTCGCTGCTGATCTTCGCCGTTCCGCTGTGCCTCGGCATCCTGGCGATGATGCTGGGCGCGCGGGGCCTTGCCGCCCCCAGCCCGCAGGTCTACCCGCCCGCGCACTGATGCCGGTCATCCGTCCGGTGTCGTCGCTCTGACGCCCGGGCGCCGGCGCGAAGGGACGCACCGGCGCGGGCGCGGCGCCGCCGATCACGAACGTTTACATACGGGCCCGTCCTGTCACGAACACGAAACAACCGGGCAACGGTGGCGACACTGCTCGGCATGACACTTGCAGTACCTGTCAAACGATAGGTACTCCGCGAAAGGTCTTGCAGCCATGCGCTCTCCCGAAGCTCCGCTCCACGCACCACGCACCACCGTGTCGACCGACACCCAGAGCCTCGCTCGTCTCGGCTACGAGCAGGAACTCCATCGCGGCGTCGGCTCGTTCTCGTCCTTCGCCGCCGGCTTCTCGTTCGTGTCGATCCTCACCACCGTCTTTCAGCTGTTCGGTCTGGGCTTCGGTCTCGGCGGCGCCGCCTTTTTCTGGGCGTGGCCGCTGGTGTTCATCGGACAGCTGCTGGTCGCACTGAACTTCGCCCAACTCGCCGCCCGATGGCCGATCTCCGGCGCGATCTTCCAGTGGTCGAGCCGTCTGGCCGGTCCGCGCTTCGGATGGTTCACCGGGTGGACGATGATCATCGGCCAGATCTTGACCGTCGCGGTCGCCGCGATCGCGGTGCAGGCCGTGCTGCCCGCGATCTGGAGCGGGTTCCAGATCGTCGGAGGCGCGGATGCCGATCCGTCCCTGGCCTCGCCGACCGGCGCCGCCAACGCCGTTGTGCTCGGGCTGATCATGCTCACCGTCACCACGGTGGTGAACATCCTGAGCGTCCGGCTGATGGCGCGCGTGACGAGCTTCGGTGTGCTGATCGAGATCGTCGGGGTCGTCGTGCTCATCGTCGCGCTGTTCCTGCTGCCGCAGCGGTCGGCCGCCGTCGTCTTCACGACCACCGGGTACGCGGGGCCGCCGGACGAGCCGTACGTGTGGGCGTTTCTGGCGTCGTCGCTGATGGCCGCCTACGTGATGGTGGGCTTCGATTCCGCGGGCGAGCTCGCCGAGGAGACGCACAACCCCCGCCGCACCACACCGAAGACGATCATCCGGGCACTGACAGTGTCGGGTCTCGGCGGCGGACTGCTCATCATCGGCGCGCTGGTAGCGGCCCCGAGCCTGACCGACGGCAACCTCGCCACACGGGGCCTGGCGTGGGTGATCACCTCCACACTGGGTGACGTCTTCGGCAGGCTCCTCCTGTGCACGGTCGCGGTGGCCGTGTTCGCCTGCACCCTGGCCGTGCAGACCGCCGGCGCCCGGATGGTCTTCTCGATGGCGCGCGAGCAGGCGCTGCCGTTGCACCGCATTCTCGCCCGCGTCTCACCCCGCACCGGCACCCCGGTCGCGGCGTCGATCGTCGTGGGTGTCGGCGCAGGGCTCGCCCTCGCCGTCAACCTCGGCCAGTCGGCGATCTTCACGGCGCTGTCGAGCCTGTGCATCGCGATGCTCTACCTCGCCTACCTCGGCGTCACCGGTCCGCTGCTGGTCCAGCGCCTCAGGAGCCGGCGCATCGGGCTGCCGACAGGTGTCGACGAGGACGGTCGGCCGCTCTTCACGCTCGGCCGGTGGGGCATTGCGGTGAACACGCTGGCCGTGGCGTTCCAGATCGGCATGGCGATCAACCTGATCTGGCCGCGCCCCGAAATCTATGACCTGACCGGGCAGTCCTGGTGGCTGCAGTACAGCGCGCTGCTGTTCATCGGTGGGGTCTTGATCGTCGGGTGGGCGTGGTCGTCGTGGCGGCATCGCACGCACGGACCGATCACCCTCGTCGAGGTGGCGGATACGGCGTCGACGCCCATCGTGCCGGCCACCCCCGCCGCCGCCGAGGCCTGAACACCCGTTCCACCTGCTCCACCTGAAAGGATCCGCCGTGCGCGACCTCCACCAGACCGACAGCGTCACCGCATCCCGGTGCGACGCCCGCGCCCAGGCCGGTGCCACTGTCGAATTCATGCCCTACCTGCCGGCCTCGACGTCTCCGCACGCCCCCGAGGACGTCGATTCCGCTCAGCTGGTGTGGGCGGAGACGGTGGCTCCGGGCGGCTACACGCACAAGGTGCTCGCCCGGGGCTGCCGCCTCCGCTTCGACGACCCCACGGGACAAGCCTGCGCGCACGTGCTCGTGTTCAACGCCCTCGAGCCGTGGGAGCGCCTGAACGTCGCGGATACGCAGAAGATCCCCTGGCAGGCCTACCTCGGCCTGGGCACGCCGCTGCTCAGCGGCGACGGGAGGGTGCTGGCGACGATCATCGAAGACACCTCCGGTCACCACGACGCGTTCTGCGGCACCTCGACGGACGCCTGGAACGAGCGGAAGTACGGGGATGCCGCCCCGGAGGGCCCCACTCCCAGTGGCCGGTCGCTCTTTGTTAAGGCCGCCGCGAAGCACGGGTTGACCAGACGCGACCTGCCGCCGAGCATCTCGTTCTTCCAGGGGGTGCGCATCGACGCCGACGGCGCGATGCAGCCCATCGGTTCGGCGGGGCCGGGCCGCCACGTCACGCTCGTCGCCGAGCTGCCACTGCTCGTGCTCGTCGCGAACGTCGCGCACCCGATCGACCCGCGTCCGCAGTACACGGTGGGCCCGCTGCGGGTGCACGCCTGGCGCGGAGAGCCGACGACGGCGGCTGACGAGCGCTTCACCGCATCGCCCGAGCACACCCGTGCCCACCTGAACTCGATCGACTACGCGGAAGCGCGAGGCCTATGATGCCCACCACCACGACGAGCACGGCAACCGGCACAGCCCCCGCCATGTCGCTCGGGGCGTCCGTGCCCGTCGGTGCCGTCTACGCCGACGGCGTCCCGCTCGACTGGAGCGCGT
>CAUPYO010000099.1:0-7134 GCA_963515565.1 uncultured Microbacterium sp. | reverse complement strand
TGGGCTGGCCCGATGCAATTTGGACCTCACCGTTCTGCAGAGCCGTGATCTGGTCTGCCATCTGCGGGATGACACGCACCGTGATCTTCTCGTACTTCGGGGACGGACCCCACTTGTAGTCGGGGTTCGCAGTCAGAGTTGTGTACCCCTGGTTCGCATTGATCTCAGTCAGGCGATACGCGCCGTTGGTGAGCAGCTTCAGGTTGGCACCGTCGCCGGTAGGCGTGCCACTGGAGAACTTGTAATCCTGATTGAACGACTTCGAAACCGGCGAAAGCCAGGCGAGGTCCTTGTTCTGCACGGCCTTGATGAAGTCGGCCTTGGCCTGCTTCTGGCCGTCAGCATCGTCCTTGTACTTGCCCGGGTAGGCCAGCATCGTCGTGCCGTGGGCCGAAACCTGAGCGACGTCGAACGCGAGCTCCCAGTCCACGAAGTACTTCGAGTACGTCAGAGTCAGGCTACGGCCGTCGTCACCGATGGTGGGGACGTCCTTGACGAGGTCCAGCCCGTAGTCCTTCTGCGCGCCGGTGTTCCAGAAAGTACCGCTCTGGTCGGTCAGGTTACCATCCTTGTCGGTCGTGCCTTCACCATTCTGGACCTGGGTGGTGTTGGCGGCCCAGTACAGCAGCAGATCGGCAGCGTCGACAGCAGCACCATCAGACCACTTCACGCCTTCGTTCACGGTGTACTTGACGGTCAGCGGGTCTTCCGACGTCACAGCGTAGGTCCCGAAATCGGTCTGCTTGATGAGCTCGCTGCTTGCGTTGTAGTACTTGAAGCCCGACTTGAGCATGTAGTTCACAACCGAGTTGGCGGTGGCGTTCGTATCCGAGAGGCCATCGTTGAGGGCGTAGTAGGTGTCATTCCAGGACACCGTGATGGCCGTGTCCTTGATGACCTCCGACTCGCGGGGTGGGGTGCATGCCGAGAGAGCGAGAGCTCCCGCAACCACAACCGCCACGCCTGCTGCCAGACGAGTGATCTTCAATTTTCCTCCTGGGTAAGGGATGGATGCGCAGGCGGGTGAAACACCCACGGCGCGGATACCGAAACCATAAGTTCTGATCAGCGTCGATCAAAACTGTTAGAGAAAACGTTACAGACCCTTAACTCAGTTCAGAAGCTATATGGCAATCTGACAAGGTGTTGGAATCCCGTGCCACCGAACTGCCAAGGTCGCGAGGGGTGCATACGCGGTTGTGGTGGGAGATCGCGATCGTGTCGGCGCTCTCGGTCGGACGCTCCGCGGTGTACTCCGTGCTCTCGCTCGTCCAGGCCCTCACGCGTGACCAACTTCTGGGCGATCAGTCGACATCGCTCAACCCGGGCGCGAACGCCCAGCAGTTCTGGGACGTGCTGAACCAGTTCCTCGCGCAGTTCTTCGCCTTCGCGCCCATCGCGCTGGCGATCTACTTCCTGTGGGAGCCGGCCGTCTCCGCTTTCCGCCGGATCGGGCTGGATCTGAGCCGGCCCGGAAAGGACCTCGGCGCCGGCATCCTGCTCGTCGCCGTCATCGGCATCCCGGGTCTCGGGCTCTACGTCGTCGGCCGCGCGCTCGGGATCACCGTGCAGGTCGACGCATCTCCCTTGGACTCGTCGTGGTGGACGATCCCGCTGCTGCTCCTTGCGGCGTTGCGGGCGGGGCTGACCGAAGAGGTGATCTTCATCGGATACCTCTTCGATCGGCTCCGCAGGCTCGGGTGGAGCACGTGGACGATCATCCTTTCCACCGCGGCGCTGCGGGGCGCGTACCACGCCTACCAGGGCTGGGGTCCGATCGCGGGCAACGTCGCGATGGGCGTCGTGTTCGGCTGGGTGTACCACCGTTGGGGTCGCGTCATGCCTCTCGTCGTCGCGCATACCGTGATCGACATCATCGCGTTCGTCGGCTATCCCCTCGCCGCCGCCTGGTGGCCCACCGTCTTCGCTTGACTCAGCCCGCCCCGCCTCACCCCGTCCCGCCCTCGTCCGCGAGGGGCTCCTCCCCAGAGGGCACCGCGACGCGCGGTGTCCACAGATAGCGTTTGGCGAGGGATGCCGTCGCGCGCGGTGACCTGCAATGACAGCATGCCGCCGCCGACAACCCTCACCGAGGTGCGAGAGTGCCCCGTGCCGCTGATCGCCCGCAGCACCGAGCCGCACGTCGATCGCGCCGCCCGCCGCGGCGAGCTCATCCGGGTGATGCGCGGCGTCTATGCGCCCACCGCCCTGTGGCGGGACCTGGCGCCCTGGGACCGCTACCTCACGCGGGTCCACGCGGCCGCGCGCTCCTATCCCAAGGCCGTGTTCGTGCGGGAGTCCGCTGCGGCACTGCGGGGCCTCCCCGTCTTCGGCGAACCGTCGTACGTTCATGCAGTCGCCCTCGACTCCCTCGCCACGCACGCGGTGGGCGAGATCCGACTGCACGCGGCCGAGCGGCCGCCGCGATTCGATGAGATCGGCGGCGTGCTCGTCGCGACGGGTGCCGAGATCGCCGTGGACGCCGCGCGGTTGCAGCATCCAGCAGTCGCCCGTGCCGTGGCGGATGCTGCCCTCCGCGCGGACCCCCTTCTCACCACCGGAGATATGAGGGCGATGAGCGAAACCCATCCTTCCTCCCGGGGCCGCCGTCGCGCTCGCGACGTCTTCGACCGGGCGTCGGCCGTTGCGGAGTCACCGCTCGAGTCCGTGAGCGTGACGGTTATCGACGCGCTCGGGTTCCCCCTTCCGGAGATGCAGCGATGGGTGCGAGGTCCGGAGCCGGGAGAGGACGACCGCGTCGACTTCGCATGGCTGCGCAACGGCCACCTCGTGGCGGGAGAGGCCGACGGAGACCTCAAGTACAGCGGCGCCTTGGGCGACGCTCGCGTCGCACTCCACGCGCGGCATGCTCGGGACGCACGGCTGATGCGACGCGGCGTCCGCACGGTCCATCACTGGGCGTGGGCCGACGTGATCGCCCCGAGCCAACTCCGCGCGATCCTGTTGTCGGCAGGGCTGCCTCTCGTTCGACAGCCCGATCTAGGGCTGCTGGGTTCGCTCGACCGTGCCCTCCGCGGCCTGCCGTGACCAAGCCCGCTCCGGCTGCTCCGACCGCTCCTACCACGAGACACGGCCCCCGCACCGAGACACCGGGTCTACATGGGTGTCTCGGTGCGGAGCGCGTGTCTCGCGGACCACGCGAATCTCGCGGACCACGCGAACGGTACGGACCACGCGAACCACGCCAAGGGCACGAACGGCGGGGACCGCACGGGACCGGCAGGGTCAGGCGAAGGCCTCCGGGGGCGGGCAGGCGCACACGAGGTTGCGGTCGCCGTAGGCGTTGTCGATGCGCCGAACCGGTGGCCAGTACTTCGTGCGCACCAGGCTGTGCACCGGATAGACCGCCAGCTCCCGCGGGTATGCGTGCTCCCACTCCCCCGCGACGACCGACTCCGCGGTGTGCGGGGCGTTCACCAGCGGATTGTCGTCGGTGGGCCAGGAACCGGATGCCACGGCATCCGCTTCCGCCTTGATCGCGATCATGGCTTCAACGAACCGCTCGATCTCGCCGAGGTCCTCGGACTCGGTCGGCTCGACCATCAGCGTCCCCGCCACCGGGAACGACATCGTCGGCGCGTGGAACCCGTAGTCGATCAGGCGCTTGGCCACATCGTCGACGGTGACGCCGGTCGCTTCCTTGAGCGGCCGCAGGTCGAGGATGCACTCGTGCGCGACGAGCCCGTCCTCCCCCGCGTAGAGCACGGGATAGTGATCGCGCAGACGCACGGCGATGTAGTTCGCCGCGAGCACGGCGGCGCCGGTCGCTTCGCGGAGCCCCTGCGCACCCATCATGCGGATGTAGGCCCACGAGATCGGAAGGATGGATGCCGATCCGTAGGGCGCCGCGGAGATCGGTCCCCCGTCGAAGACGAAGCCCCCGGCGTGCTCCGCACGCTGCGCCAGCGGATGCGAGGGCAGGAACGGCGCGAGGTGCGCCTTGGCCGCCACCGGGCCAACGCCCGGTCCACCGCCACCGTGCGGGATCGCGAACGTCTTGTGCAGGTTGAGGTGCGACACGTCGCCACCCAGATCGCCGAAGCGCGCGAAGCCCACAAGGGCGTTCATGTTGGCACCGTCGACGTAGACCTGGCCGCCGGCATCGTGCACGGCCGCCGTGATGTCGACGACATCCTGCTCATAGACACCGTGTGTCGACGGGTAGGTGATCATCAGCGCGGCCAGTGCGTCAGCGTGCGTGGCGATCTTGGCGCGCAGGTCGGCCAGATCGACGTTGCCCGCCTCGTCGCAGGCGACGACAACGACCCGCATGCCGGCCAGCACAGCGGATGCCGCATTGGTGCCGTGCGCGGACGACGGAATGAGGCACACGTCGCGCTGCAGATCACCGCGCGAGTGATGGTATCCGCGGATGGCCAGCAGTCCCGCCAGCTCGCCCTGCGAGCCGGCGTTCGGCTGCAGCGACACCGCGTCGTAGCCGGTGATCTCCGCGAGCCACGATTCGAGCTGCTCGATGAGAACCAGGTACCCGGCCACATCGTCGATCGGCGCGAACGGGTGCACGCGCGCGAACTCCGGCCACGACACCGCCGCCATTTCGGTCGCGGCATTGAGCTTCATCGTGCAGGAGCCGAGCGGGATCATGCCGCGATCGAGCGCGTAGTCACGATCGGCGAGCTGTTTGAGATAGCGCATCATCGCCGTCTCGGAATGGTGCGCGTGGAAGACCGGGTGGGTGAGGAAATCGTCCGTGCGGCGAAGCGATTCCGGGAGAAGCTCCGACCCCGAACTGCTCCAGAACCCGAAGGAACGCTGCTCGGGACCGCCGAATACCTGCGCAAGGGCGTGGAGCTCCGACACGGTGGTCGTCTCATCGATCGAGATGCCCACAGAATCAGTGTCGCGGAACCACAGCTGGAATCCTCGCTCCCGTGCGGCATCGACGATCGTCCCCGCGCGGCCGGGAACGGACACGACGAGAGTGTCGAAGAAGCTGTCGTGCAGCACGGAACCCCCGGCGTCCACGATCCAGTCGCGCAGCAGGTGCGCCTTGGCCGTGACCTCGCCCGCGATGCGGCGAAGCCCGCTCGGGCCGTGGTACACGGCATACATCGACGCCATGACGGCCAGGAGCACCTGCGCGGTGCAGATGTTGGAGGTGGCCTTCTCGCGGCGGATGTGCTGCTCGCGCGTCTGGAGCGAGAGTCGGTAGGCCGGGCGGCCCGCGGCATCCACCGACACTCCGACGAGGCGACCGGGCAACTGGCGCTCGAGCCCCGAACGCACGGCCATGTAGCCGGCGTGCGGTCCGCCGAAGCCCATCGGCACGCCGAAGCGCTGGGTCGTGCCCACCGCGATATCGGCACCGAGCGAGCCCGGCGAGCGCAGCAGCGTCAGAGCGAGCAGGTCGGCAGCCACGACGACGAGTCCGCCCTGTCCTTGCACCGCGCCGATCGCGGATGAGGGATCCCATACCCTGCCGGACGCGCCGGGGTACTGGATGAACGCGCCGAAGGCGGCCACGTCGGTCTGACCCGGCGCCCCCTCGGCCGCGAGATCGACCTCCACGATCTCGATACCGACGGCGGTCGCGCGGTGCGCCAGCAGAGCTTTCGTCTGCGGCAGCGCATCGGCGTCGACGAGGAAGAGGTTGCTGGTCGATTTCGACGCGCGCCGCGCGACGAGCATCCCCTCGACGACGGCGGTCGATTCGTCGAGCATCGACGCGTTCGCGGTCGCCAGACCCGTGAGGTCGGTGACCATCGTCTGGAAGTTGATGAGCGCCTCGAGGCGGCCCTGGGAGATCTCCGGCTGATACGGCGTGTACGCCGTGTACCAGGACGGGTTCTCGAAGACGTTGCGGGCGATGACGGACGGTGTCAGCGTGTCGTAGTAGCCGAGTCCGATCATCGCGCGAGCCGGGCGGTTCTGCGACGCGAGTTCGCGCAGTTCGGCGAGCGCCTCGGCCTCGGTGGCTGCCCGAGGGATCGCACTGTCTTCGACGGGCGCGGCGTGGATGGATGCCGGCACCGCCCGCTCGACGAGCGCATCGACGCTGTCGTAGCCGAGGGTACGGAGCATCTCCGCCTGCGCGACAGCGTCGGTGCCGATGTGCCGATCACGGAAGGGCGCGGTGTTCACTCCTCGCCGCCCGTGAGCGCGACATAGGCGGCGCGGTCGAGCAGAGCGTCGACCTCGGCCGGGTCGACCTGGATCTTCACGAGCCACCCCGCGTCGAAGGCGCCGCTGTTGACCAGCGAGGGGTCGTCGACCACGGCCGAATTCACTTCGACGACCTCGCCGGAAAGGGGTGCGTAGAGCTCGCCGACCGACTTCGTCGACTCGATCTCGCCGCACACGGTGTTCGCCGTCACGGTGGTGCCCACGGCGGGCAGGTCGACGAAGACGACGTCGCCGAGCTTCTCGGCGGCGTAGTCGGTCACCCCGACCGTGGCGATGTCGCCCTCGAGGGCGACCCACTCGTGCTCTTCGGTGTATTTGAG
The DNA here is from genome assembly GCA_963515565.1 of uncultured Microbacterium sp. Taxonomy (GTDB): domain Bacteria; phylum Actinomycetota; class Actinomycetes; order Actinomycetales; family Microbacteriaceae; genus Microbacterium. Next base: position 649 of record CAUPYO010000099.1, on the reverse strand, counting down.
GCTGGTCAGGTCGGTCATGCGGTCCTCCGATAGAAAGGCAGAGCGGTCACGGTCGCGGGAATGCGGGTTCCCCGCACATCGATGACAAGAGCGGTGCCGGGTTCGGCGAGCGCCGGCGGAACAAAGGCCATCGCAATGGGATGACCGAGGGTGGGGCTCAGCGCGCCGCTGGTGATCTCTCCCACCGGCTCCCCCGCGGCATCCAGCACGGCGTACCCGGCGCGGCCGGCGCGGCGACCCTCGGCGACGATTCCGACCAGCACGGGCAGATCCGCGGATGCCGCCGCGAGCGCCTCCCCGCCGACGAACTGGTCCTTGTCGGCAGCGACCACGCGAGCGAGCCCGGCCTGGGCGGGGAGGATCGCGGTCGACAGCTCGTGTCCGTGCAGCGGCATACCGGCTTCCAGACGCAGGGTGTCGCGCGCGGCGAGACCCGCGGGGACGAGGCCGAGCGGCTCCCCCGCCTCGAGCACCGCGTCCCACAGCGCCGGCGCCAAGGCGTTGGGCACCATCAGCTCGAAGCCGTCCTCGCCGGTGTACCCGGTGCGAGCGATGAAGAGATGGCTGCCCTGGAACGTTGCCTGCGACCACGCGTAGTAGCCGAGGTCGGCGAGCGCCGGTGTGACATCGGCGATGCCCACGGTGGCTT
>CAUPYO010000098.1:0-7139 GCA_963515565.1 uncultured Microbacterium sp. | reverse complement strand
CGGTCGGGGAGGCTTTCTCGTTCAGCGAACGACCGCGGTGACGCTCGTGAGCCGCGCGAGCACTTCTTGGCTTATCGAGCCCAACAAGAAGCGCGCCAGCGCCCCGCGCCCGTGCGTGCCCACGACCACCATTCGCGCGGTCATCGCGTGCGACGCAATCACTCGGGACGGATAGCCGCGTTCGACCACGCGTTCGACGACGAGATCCGGAAAGTCCACGGCGAGACCGGCGAGAGCCAGCGCCTGCATCTCCTCGGTCGCGGCTTGCATGTTCTCGAGGTACATCTCGGGATACACCGCCATACCGTTTCGCGGCACCTCCAACGGCGTCCACACGCTCACCGCGGTGAGCGACTCACCCAGGCGGTCGGCCTCCCGCGCGGCGAAGCGCAGGGCACGCTCCGATACGGGTGAGCCGTCGATGCCCACGACGATGCCGCTGCGGCCCACGAGTTCGAGGTCGGGAACGACGACGACGGGGCACGCGGCGCCGGCGGCGATGCGGATGCCGTGGGCTCCGCGCGCCGGACCCTCACCCGCGCCACGGTAGTCGCTGCCGATGACCAGCAACGCGGCATCCGCACTGGCGTCGATGAGGCGTGCCACCGGATTGCCGGACTCTACGCGCGTCGTGACCTCGATCCCGGCCGCGCGGGCGGGCTCAGCGAGACGCCCGAGCAGCGCCTCCGTCTCACGCATCGCCTGCTCCAGGATCGACGCTTCCCCGACGGTGCCGAGGGCTCCGCCGATCACCGAGACGAACTCGACTCGCGCTGTGCCCGGCGGCGCCGCCGCCGCTCGATGCACGGCCCACCGCACGGTGCGCTCGGCGACGGGTGCTCCCGTCACGGCCACGAGAATGGTATCGACCATGATGCATCCCTCCGTTGGGATCGGCGTCCACTCACGCTACTGCGCTGTGCGCGACCACCGCACGGCCGCGCACCGTGAGAAACCGCCGGCGAGGCTCAGCCCACGTCTTGCGCCGGTGCCAACGCCCTCGGCTCGGCGGTGACCAGGATCGGCAGATGGTCGCTGCGCCCCTGCGGGAGCGTGGTGACCGTGTCGATGTCGAAGCCGACGCTCGTCGCGAAGTCGTAGTGCCCGCGAAAGAACTTGTACCGCGTGTAGGTGCGCGCATCACTGAGCGTGAGTTCGTACCCCGCCTCGCGCACGTGCTGGCCGAGGTTCTCCTTGAACACCGGGTAGTTGTAGTCGCCGACCATGAGAATCGGCAGGTCGGGACCGAGGCTGGAGAGCTCTTCGAGCGCCGCCTGGATCTGCTTGCGCCGCAGCGAGTTGAGCGCCGTCAGCGGGGCGGCGTGAAAGCTCGCGACGATGACCTCCCGCCCGAGGTCGATGTCGTGCAGTCGCACCGCGAGCATCCGCTCCTCGGCGGGCTTCAGCACGCGGTCGTGCAGCGACTTCTTCAGCGCCAGCGCACGCACCTCACGCGCGTCGAAGATGCTGCGCCGGTAGTACAGCGCAAGACCCAGCCGGTTGCGGCTGGTCGCTTCGGCGAGGTGCAGGTCGCCGATCTCGGCCGGGAGATCGCCCGAGACCGCCTCCTGAAGGCACAGGATGTCTGCGCCCGTCGACTCGACGAGCTCGTCGAGTTCGCCGATCGCCTTGTGCTTGTTGAGGTTGTACGAGATGACCTTCATCCCCCGCCTTCCGTCTCCTCCAGCCTAGGCGGGCGTCCTTGGAATCTGCTCCGTCTTGACATGCGGCGGCCAGATGCCAGGTGAACAATCAGTCGCTGTCGAGGCTCCGCCGGGCGCGGGTCTGTTCGGCGCGGGCGGCGAGCAGATCGTCGGCCGGATACCCCACCTCGGTGAGAGTCAGCCCTCGGGCGGCGAGCACTTTGACGTCGCTCGTGCGCACACCGTCGTCGCGGATCGCGGCCGCGTCCGCCACCGCCAGCCGCCCCTCCCCGACGGCCGCACATGCACCCACCAGAGCGCGCACCATGCTGTGACAGAAGGCATCGGCCTTCACCCGCGCGACCAGGATGCCACGGTCATCGCGATGCCACCCGAAGTCGAGCAGCGTGCGGATCGTCGTGGCTCCCTCGCGCCACTTGCAGTAGGCCGCGAAGTCGTGAAGGCCGATCAACGAGCGCGCGGCGCCGTCCATGGCGGCGAGGTCCAAGTCTGCCTTCACCCAGGTCGTGCGCAACCGTTCGAGCGGGTCGTACCCGGCCCGACGATCGGCGATGCGGTACTCGTAGCGGCGCCAGACGGCGGAGAAGCGGGCGTCGAACCCGGGCGCCGCGACCCCGGTGCGGCGCACCGCGACATCCGGATACGGGCCGAGTACCCCGTTCACTCGTGCGGCGAGCGCCTCGGCCGTGCCGGCTCGACTCTTGGACAGGCGCTCCTGCTGAGCGTCGGTGAGATCGAGGTGCGCGACCTGACCGGACGCGTGCACCCCGGCATCCGTCCGACCGGCGACCACCAGCTGCGGATCTCCGCCGATCACTCGGGCGAGGGCCGACTCGAGCGTGCCCTGCACGGTACGAAGATCCGGCTGACGCGCCCAGCCACGAAAGTCCGTGCCGTCGTAGGAAAGATCGAGGCGCAGGCGCACGCTCAGAGTTCGCCTTGCGCCTCGGTGCCCGCCGGCACCGGGGTCATGGTGACGACGGTGGCAGGGCCGGTGACCAACGGGGTCACGATCTCCTGCAGGGCTGCCACGGCGGCGCCCTGGGCGTGCGCGGCGAGGGCGGCCGGGTCGGCCCACTTCTCGATCATGACGACGGTGCCGTCAGTCGCGGCATGGATCGCGTAGAGCAGGCAGCCGTCCTCGGCGTGGACAGCGTCCATGGCCGGGACGAGTGCGGCGATGAGGGCGTCGCGCTGGCCCTCGCGGGGCTGGAACACGGCGGTGACGACAACGGTCATGGGATTTTCCTCTCGGATGGGGTGTGACAGCGAGCGCGCATCGCGCTCAGCCAACGCGGGCATCGACGTCCGCCCGGGTGGGCGGGTTGGCTCCCGCGCGCGACACGGTGATGCCCGCCGTGACCGCGGCGCGGTGCAGCGCCGCAGCGAAGATCTCGGCGTCTTCGAAGATGGCCGGATCGTCCAGTGCGCTCGAGATGAGGCTCGCCATATAGGCATCGCCCGCGCCGATCGTGTCAGCCACGGTCACCGACAGCGCGGCGACCTCGGCGACACCGCCGGGGCCCAGCCCGATCGCACCCGAGCTGCCGCGCGTCAACACGACGAGGCGAGGACCGTACGACGCGATCTGATGCAGCACCTGTTCGTCGCCCAGCTCTGGGTACAGCCACTGGGCGTCTTCGTCGCTGAGCTTGACGAGATCGGCGGATGCCGCGGCCTGCGCGAACCGCGCCAGCGCTGTCTCGTGCGCCCCCACGAGCGCGGGACGGATGTTCGGGTCGAGCGTGACGAGGGCCGAACCGGTATCGGCGGCGGCCCGCAGCACCGTCAGCGCGGTGCTGCCGCCCGGTTCGAGAAAGAGGGCGATCGAGCCCGTGTGCACGGCGCGCAGCCCGGTGACGGGCACGGTGGGAACCGCCCAGTCGATCGCGAAGTCGTACTCGGCCGAGCCGTCGGCGCGAAGTCGCGCGCGGGCGGTGGAGGTCGCGGCATCCGTCCACGACGCATCGTCGACGGTGGCGCCCGACGCCGACACCTGGTCGGCGATGCGTTGGCCGCGTGCATCACGGCCGAGCCGGGTGAGCAGCCGCACGTCGCGCCCCTGGCGCGCGAGGCCCACGGCGACGTTGGCAGGACTGCCGCCGACCAACTCTCGATCGCCGTCATCGGTTTCGACGATGTCGATCAGAGCCTCGCCGATCACCAGCACGTCCGCGTCCATGTTCCCAGTCTGACGCACCGCCGCCATACCCAGGCACGGAACGTACACTGGGACACCGGCGCGTGCCGTGTCGCTCTGCCCGCCGCGCCGCCACCCGCCTCCGGACAACAGCTTCCTCCGCCATGACCACAGCTTCCCCGCCGCGCTTCGCGGGCCTCGACGGCCTGCGGGCGATCGCCGTCGTTCTCGTGGTCGCCTACCACCTGTTTCCCCGGTCTTTCCTGCAGAGCGGGTTCGTGGGTGTCGACGTCTTCTTCGTGATCTCGGGTTTCCTGATCACCTCGCTGCTGCTGCGCGAGCACGCCGCGACCGGCGCCGTCGCCCTCCGCGCGTTCTGGATGCGCCGCGCCCGCCGGCTCCTGCCGGCTCTCGCCGTGGTGGTCACCGTCAGCGCGAGCATCGCGTGGCTGCTCGGCGGCGATGTCTTGATCGGCCTCGGGCGTCAGGTGCGGGGAGCGATCACCTTCTCTTACAACTGGGGATCGATCTCCGCGGGGGCGTCGTACTTCGGCAGCAGTCAGCCCGAGCTGCTGCGCAACCTCTGGTCGCTCGCGCTCGAGGAGCAGTTCTACGTCGTGTGGCCGCTGCTCCTGTCCCTGTTTCTGCTCGTGCCCGGGCGCGCGGCGCGGGCAGCGGTAGCGATGCTGTTGGCCGCGGCATCCGCGGTGTGGGCGGTGCAGGTCGTCGGCGACGGCGACGGACTCACCCGCGCCTACTACGGCACCGACACCCACGCGTTCGGGCTGCTGCTCGGCGTCGCGCTCGCGATCGCCCTCGCCGATCGTGCGGCCTGGGGCCCGGCGGCGTTGCCCTCGCTCGCGAGTGTGGGGCCGGTGTGGACCGCACTGATCGGCGGGGCGAGCGTCGTCGGGATCATCGTGGTGAGCGCGGTGGACGGTGGCGAACGCGCGTACCCGGCGATCCCTCTCGCGGCGAGCGCGCTGACCGTCGTCGCGATCGCGGCCGGCACGATGACCGGCTCCTGGTTCGGCCGCGCCCTCGACGTGCAGCCGCTGCGCTGGGTCGGAGAGCGCTCGTACGGCATCTACTTGTGGCATTGGCCGATCGTCGTGCTCCTTTCCATCGCGCTCGACGGGTCTTTCGTCGACGAGAGCGTTCCGGTACCGGTCGGCGCCGCGGCGGCCTTGCTGACGCTGGCTGTCTCGGCGGCGTCGTACCGACTCCTGGAGCAGCCCGTGCGCCGGCTCGGCTTCCGTGGCGCCGCGCGAGCGCTGGGCCGCCGGCTGCGCTCCACACCGGCCCGACGGTTCGGAGCGCTGGCGAGCCTGAGCGTCGGCATCCTGGTGCTGGGCGCAACGACCGCGGCGGTGTTCGCGACGCCTACCGTCAGCTCGAGCGAAGCCGTCGTCGAGGCCGGTCAGCGGGCGCTCGATGAGGCATCCGCGACGCCACCGCCGTCACCGGCTCCGTCCGCTGCCGCCTCTGCGCCATCGCCGACGCCCACAGCCACGGAGGGACCCGACGGCGAACCCCTGCCGCCACCGCCGGTGTCGGTCTCCGGCGATCGGGTCACGGCGGTGGGAGACTCCGTGATGCTGGCCTCGGCGCCGGCGCTGCTCGAGAAGTTCCCCGGCATCCATGTCGACGCCGAAGTCTCACGATCGATGTGGGCGGGCAAAGAGATCATCGACCGCATGGCCGCCGACGGCGCCCTGCGCGACTACGTCGTGGTGGGCCTGGGAACGAACGGGCCGGTCGACACCGAGGCCCTGCAAGACATCTACGACCGCACCGGGCGTGAGCGCACGCTGGTGCTCGTGACCGCATTCGCGCCTCGCGACTGGACCGACGGCGTCAACCGCGACCTCACGGCGTTCGCCGCCAGCCACCCCGGCGTGATCGTGGCCGACTGGGCACAGGCCATCGCGGGCCATACCGATCTTCTCGCCGGAGACGACGTGCACCCCGGTGAATCGGGCGGGCGGATCTACGCCGACGCCGTCGCCCGCGCTGTGGATGCCGTCGAGAATCAGCACTCGGAGGTGCGCTACCAGGTGCAGCTCATCCGCTGGGCCGCCTCCCACGCCCTCGCTCCGTCTGCGGCGACCTCTCCCCCGCGCTGATCAGCGACGCCCTCGCTCAGGCGCGGGCGACCAGCGCGACCGAACGCTCATCGGCGACGAAACCGAGACGCTCGTACAGGGTGTTCGCGCCCGTCGGGCTGTCGGTGTCGACGTCGAGAACGGCCTTTTCCAAGCCGGCCGCCGCGGTCGCGCGGAGGGTGGCGGCGACCACAGCCGGGGCGAGGCCTTGTCGCCGATGCGCGCGCACCACGCCGATGAGGTCGATGTAGGAGTGGGGCGCCCCGAGCGACTCCCAATCGTCCTCAATGACGGACGCGAGGCAGAACGCGACGACAGCACCGTCGGCGTCGACCACGAGCCGCGACAGATCCGGACGGAAGAACTCGCCGCCGACGAATTTGGCCCACGACTCCGGCGGGGTCGGTTGACTCCCCCAGTGATCGCGGAAGGCATCGTTGCGCGCACGGCGCACATCATCATCGCGGTCACGGGTGTACTCGATCACGCGCAGTCCCCGGGCCCCGGCATCCGCCGACAGCCCGATCTCGGGAAGGTCAGCGGTGACCTCGCGCACCATCGTCGCGAACCACCGCTCCGGGGTGAGCCCGCGAGCCTGCGCGAGGCGCTGGTTTCCGATGTTCGTTTCGGCGACGTACACCTTGACGTCCGCGGTCCACTCGTCGGCGCCGGAGGGCACAGTCGGTGCGGCCTCCGCCAGCTGCTCGAGTCCCCGCGCGTACTGCCACCCGAACACGGCACTCCCGATTCCGCGATGCCAGACGGTGGGCAGCACCGCACCAGACAGACTCACGGTCAGCGCACCGGCCCGGGCGGGATGCAGGAATGCGCTGCCGTAGGCGATCACCTCACCCGCGGCATCCAGCCCCAGCAGGGTGTCGCGTGCGTGGTCGATGTGCGGCAGGTCGAAGGTGTCGGCGATGTCCTCGCGCGGCGTCGTCCAACTCGGGTGATCGATTCGATCGGCGGCTACCGCGACCGCATGGATCGCGTCGATGTCGTCCGACGTGGCAGTGCGCCACACGACGACCTCCGGATGCTGCGGCACCGTCGGTCCGCCGTCGACGCCGGCGCGTCGACGCAACTGCTCAATCCGCTCGGCCAGACTCCGTTCGCTCACCACGCCACTGTAGCGGGGCGCATCGGTGGCGGGTTCGCGCGGCATCCCGGAGCCCCCGACCACACGAGCCGCAACGACGCAGAGAGGCCCGCCCCCCGAAGGGTGCGGGC
>CAUPYO010000097.1:0-7154 GCA_963515565.1 uncultured Microbacterium sp. | reverse complement strand
CCGCGAGACCGGCCGCACCGACGCCGGCGGCCAACCCGAGCAGTCCACGCCTGCTCAGCCCGGACGTCGGTGGCTCGGCGCGCGCCGCGCGTTGCTCGCCGGGGTCGGAGCCGGTCATCGCGTGCTCTCTCACTGCAGGATCGTCGACGTGAGCTTGGACAGCGGCTCGGCCAGCGCGTTGATGAGGTCGGTCAGCTGTCGCTTGTCGGCTTCGGTGAGCTGGCGGTAGTTCACGAAGCCGGCGCTGAGCGAGCCGTGTGTCGCGAGTGCGGCTTCGAGGTCGCCGTAGCCTGCGTCGATACGCCCCGAGAGCTCCGAGCCCTGCGCTCCGGAGGCGACGGCGAAGTCCTTGACGAGCGAGAACGCCATCTTCGAACCTTCGACGTTCGCGGCGAAGTCGTAGAGATCAGTACCGCTCCACCAGTCCTCTTCGCCGCTGATCTTGCCCGTGGCGACCTCGTCGAGAAGCGAGATCGCGCCGTTGGAGATACCCGCGATGCCCTGCTCGTCGAGCGCCTTCAGGAAGTCGTCGGAGTGCACGTAGTCGTTGAGCTGGCCGACGTCGGCGATCAGCTGAGCGCCATGCGTGGCGCGCTCGGCGGGTGTCGACGGAGCCCAGTTCTGCCAGGCCGGGGTGACGCCGTCGGCGTTGAGCGCATCCTGAGCCGGAACCCAGAGGTCCTTCTCGATGCGGTGGAAGCCGGTCCAGCTCAGTCCCGCGGCCACGGCATCCACCTCGCGGTAGTCGATGCGCGGATCGAGGTCGCCGAGCGACTCGGCAACCGGCTCGATGCGTTCGTAGTAGCCACGCGTCGTCGGGAAGAGCGCGCGTGCCTTCTCGTCGTCGCCCGACTCGTACGCGGCCACGAACGCGGCGGTGGCCGGAACGAGCTGCTCCACCTGGTCCTTCACGAACGCGGCGTACAGGTCCACGGCCTTCTGCTTCTGCGTGGCGTCGTCGCCGGATGCCTTCACGGCGTCGCCGGTGACCGAGAAGGCAGCCCGCCCCACGCCGTCGCCGACCATGCCGGGCTTGCAGAGCGTGAAGTAGTCACCGGGCTGCGCGACGACGGTCAGCGTGCGCGAGGCGCCGGGGGCGATGTTCTCGACCTCGCCGACGATGCGCAGACCGTCCTTGGCGAGCAGATAGAACTCGGTCACCTGCGAGCCCGTGTTCGACACCGCGAATGCGAGGGTGCCGCTCGTGGCCGTTCCCGCCGACACTTCGCACGAGGTATCGGTGGATGAGACGGTCAGGGCGCCAGAGGCGGCGACATCGGTCTTGGCGACGCAGCCGGCCAGAACGAGGGCGGTCGCGCCGAGCGCGGCGACGACTCCCCAGGTGCGCATACGGGTCATGAGGCTCCTTGGTGATGCGGGATGGGAGGAGGTGAGGCGGATGCCGCGCGGGCGGGACGCCGACGCAACCCGCGGATGAACAGGGTGCCGACGATCGCCAGGAACAGGGCCCAGGCGACGACCTGCAGCCACGACATCTGCGGCATGAATCCGACCGTGGCCTGCAACAGAGCGGCCAGCCAGCTGCCGGGGGCGAGCACTCCGGAGACGTCGAAGGCCCAGCCGAACGGGAACGCGGAAGCGCCCACGGCGACCGTGCCGGCCGCGTCGAGGGGAGCGAGCGCGGAGAACGGCCCGGGCAGCGCGCCCGCCTCCTGCAGGTCATGGATCGCGTAGGCGAGCACCCCGGCGGCGACGATGACGAGGAACGCGCCGGTCCACGCGAAGAACACGCGCAGATCGAGGCGCACCATCCCGCGGGCGAGCAGCCATCCGAGCAGCACGGCGGCGATCAGACCCAGCAGAGCGCCGAGCAGGGCCGACGGGGTGTCTCCGAACGACTGGACCATCGACCACAGCAGCAGCGTGGTCTCGATGCCCTCGCGTGCGACCGACACGAAGCCGATGAGCACGATGCCCCACAGCCCACCGGTGGCGAGCGCGCGGTCGATGCCGCCTTCGAGCGTGGCCTTCATGGTGCGCGCGGTGCGCTGCATCCAGAAGATCATCCAGGTGACCATGGCCACCGCGACGAGTGAGAGCAGTCCGCCGATGAGCTCCTGCGCCTCGAACGTGAGCGTGTACGCGCCGAAGGTCAGGACGGCACCGATGCCGACGGCGAGAGCGATCGCGAGTGCGACGCCGATCCAGAGCCGGGGCAGCACATCACGGCGACCGATGCGACCGAGATAGGCGACGAGGATGCCGACGACGAGAGCAGCTTCGAGGCCTTCGCGGAGGCCGATCAGAAAAGTGGCGAGCACGTTCGTCTCTTCGGTGTGTTCGGGTGGGAGATGCGAGAGTCGACGCCCGCTGCCCCCTCGCAGTCCCACCGGTCAGCCTCGGTGAGGTTAGGCGAACCTCACTAGCGGCGAGCGTACACGGATCGGGGCGGCGCTGCCAAGCGCATGACGCGGCCCGTGTCGCGCGAGACCGTCCGCGATCATCCGGCCAGACGGGGATCGGCCGTCGGATCGGCATAGGGACGCGGACACCCCAGCAGGGCGGCATCAGCACGGAACTCGACGTGCCACGGCTCGTTGTCGTAAACCAGGCAGAGCCCGAAGGACGATCCGTTCTGTGCGATCCAGTCCTGTGTTCCGGTGCCATCGACGTCGGCGGCCTCGCCGCGTACGTGAAGTGACGTCGCGGCGGTCGCGACCCAGCGGGCCGCCTCTTGTCGGGAGCCGTACCGCGTCTCCGCCTCGGACAGCATCTGCTCCTGCTGAGCTGCCGACCGCCAGCCGCTGGTGACGAAGAACCCGACGCCGTCGGCATACGCGCGCTCACTCGCCTTCTGAAGTGCGGCGAGAAGGTGCGCGTCCATTCGGGAGATCCCCGGGTAGGTCACATCGAATGCCGTCGTGCCCCACGGGAGGTACCCGTCGGTTACCGAGGTGAGCGCCGTGCTGCCCGGCGTGGGCGCCGACGTGTCGGCGTGCTCACCTCCGAACGGTCGCACCAGCGGCGAGTACTGCAGCATGGCGACGAGAGCGGCGACCGTCAGAAGGAGGGGAGCAAGAATCGCGCCGATCGCGACGGTGATGCGTCGGGCTCGACGTGGCGGAGGGGAGGATCTCATGGACACCGAGTGAACCCGGTGCCCGGTTGCCAGAGCGTCGCCGAAATCGCATACGCGCACGATAGGCGGCGCCTCCTACGATCGGAGCATGCGCGTCATGGTCCTGGAAGACGAGCCGCTGCTGGCAGAGGCGATCCGCGACGGACTGCGCCTCGAAGCGATCGCCGCCGACCTCGCCGGCCACGGGGAGGCGGCCCTCGAACTGCTCGCCCTCAACGCGTACGACGTCGCCGTGCTCGATCGCGACGTGCCGGGTATCTCGGGCGATGCCGTGGCGTCGCGCATCGTCGCCGAGGGTGCGGGCCCCGCCATTCTGATGCTGACGGCCGCCGACCGGCTCGACGACAAAGCATCGGGATTCGAGCTCGGTGCCGACGACTACCTCACAAAACCATTCGCGATGCGCGAACTGGTGCTGCGGCTGCGCGCCCTCGACCGCAGACGTTCCCGGGTGCGGCCTCCGATCCGCGAGCTCGCCGGCATCCGGCTCGACCCCTTCCGCCGGGAGGTCTACCGCGCTGGCCGCTACGTCGCCCTCACCCGCAAGCAATTCGCCGTGCTCGAGGTGCTCCTCGATGCGGAAGGCGGCGTCGTCAGCGCGGAGAACCTGCTCGAGCGTGCATGGGACGAGAACGCCGACCCCTTCACCAACGCGGTGCGCATCACCGTGTCGGGATTGCGCAAGCGCCTCGGCGAGCCGGGCGTCATCCACACGGTGCCCGGCGTCGGGTACCGCATCGGACTGTCCGGCGCGGCGCTCGCGACGGACGACAGCCTGTGAGCGATACCGGGAGCGCAGGGCGTCGATCGCCCGCCGTCAGCGTGCGGCTCAAGCTCGCGCTCAGCTACGCGGGCCTGCTCCTGCTCGCGGGCACTCTTCTGCTGATCGTGGTGTGGCTCTACCTGCTGCGGTATGTGCCGGAACAGTCTGTGGCGACGTCGGAAGGCTTCGTACCGGGGCGCGGTGATCTGGTGCGCGCGTTCGTCCCGCCGGCGGCCGCGGCGCTGGTCGGGCTGCTCGCGCTCGGGGTCGTCGGCGGGTGGTTCCTGGCGGGACGGATGCTGGCGCCGCTTTCTCGCATCACCGCGGCGACGCGTCTGACGGCCGCGGGATCGCTGTCGCACCGCATCGCTTCGCGCGGCGCTCACGACGAGTTTCGGGTCCTCTCCGACAGCTTCGATGCGATGCTCGGCCGCATCGAAGCACACGTCGACGAGCAGCGCCGATTCGCGGCGAACGCGTCGCACGAACTGCGAACTCCTCTGGCGATCACCCGAGCGATGCTCGACGTCGGGGCAGCCGATCCCCATCGCGACGTTGACGCCCTGCTGAGGCGGTTGCGACAGGTGAACGACCGTGCCATCTCCCTGACCGAGGCGCTTCTGATGCTGAGTCGCGCCGAACGCGGCGCATTCGAGATGGAGGCCATCGATCTGTCGCTCGCTGTCGACGAAGCCGTCGAGACGCTCCTGCCGCTCGCCGAGGCCCACGATGTGGAGATCGTCACCCGCGCCGCGTCGGCGCGGGTGCGCGGATCGGAACCCCTCGTCCACCAGTTGGTCGCCAACCTCGTCCACAACGCGATCGTGCACAACTCGGCACCCGGCGGCGTCGTCGAGATCGACGTCCACGCCGCGGCAGACGGGGTGCGGCTGCACGTGGAGAATACGGGCAGCGTCATCGACCCGGCCACGCTGCCTACCCTCATCGAGCCGTTCCAACGCGGCGCCGGGCGCGCCCGGCACGGGCAGTCCGAGGGTAGCGGCCTCGGGCTCGCGATCGCCTCGCGGATCGTCCGAGCACACGACGGTCGCCTCGATCTATGGGCGCGACCGGAGGGCGGTCTCGCCGTGCAGGTCGTGCTGCCGGCCGCTTGTGACGCATAGGATCCGGATGTGCTGATCTGGATCAACGGGGCTTTCGGGGCGGGCAAGACCCGGACCGCGCACGAACTGCACCGCCGCCTCGCCGATGCTCACGTCGCCGATCCGGAACTCATCGGATTCGCGCTGCAGAACACGCTTCCCGCGTCCACGCGTGGCGACTTCCAAGACCTGCCGCAGTGGCGCACCGCGGTGCTGGAGACGCTCCGTCAGGCAGATCAGGCGCACACCGGCCCGGTGCTCGTGCCGATGACGCTTGTGCGCGACGAGTACTTCGACGAGATCGTCGGCGGCCTTCGCGGCTGCGGCGTCGACGTCCGTCACTATGCCTTGGTCGCGTCGGCGCCCACGCTGACTGCGCGTCTGCGCACCCGCATCGAATTCCTCCGCTCGGGTGGACGCCGCCAGACGTGGGCCATGCAGCAGATGGAGCGGTGCATCGCGGCGCTCGCCCACGCGCGCTTCGCCACGCACGTGCCGAACGATGAGCGCACCCTCGACGAGGTCGTCGAGTGGATCGCCGCCGACGCGAGCCTCGAGCTCGTCCGTCCACGGTTGACGCCGACGCTCCTGCGGCTACGCCGCCTCGCCGTCGGCGTCCGGCACATCCGCTGACGCGCTGCGGGTCAGCCCTGGGCGTGGCGGTCGAGGAACGCGTAGACCTCGCCGTCGTCGACTCCCGGGAACGCGCCGCGGGGAAGCGGTGAGAACATCTGCATGTGCACGCGCGCGCTCGGCCACGCCCGTCCCTCCCAGCGCGCCGTCAAGGCGGCATCCGGCCGGCGGCAGCACGATTCGTCGGGGCACGTGGACGTCGCCCGCTTCTGCGTCTCGCGGCCGCGGAACCAGCGTGCGTCGTCGAACGGAACTCCGACCGTGATGGAGAACTCGCCGTCGGGGGTTTTGCCGGTCTGGCTCGAGCACCAGAACGTGCCGGCCGGCGTGTCCGTGTACTGGTAGTGCTCGATCGTGCGGTTCTGCTCGGAGAACGCCGACCGGGCGGCGAAGTGCCGGCACACGACCTGGCCCTCCACCGATCCGGTCACATCCATCGGCAGGGGCAGTTCGTCGTTCTCGTACGCGCGGCTGATCGCGCCCGAGCCGTCGACCCGCAGGAAGTGCAGGCGGATGCCGAAGTGCTCAGTCAGCAGGTTGGTGATCCTCATACCTGCCGCCTCGTGCGTCACGCCGAAGGCGTCGCGGAAGTCTTCTACCGCGAGATTGCGGTCTTTCTTGGCCTGGGAGAGGAAGGCGACGGAAGCCGTCTCGGGCATGAGGCAGCATGCCGCGAAGTAGTTGATCTCCAGGCGTTGCTGCAGAAAGTCGGCGTAGTCGGTGGGCGGCGTGTGGCCGAGGAGCCGATGAGCCATCGCCTGCAGCGCCATGGAGCGCAGACCATGCCCACCGGGAATGGATGCCGGGGGCAGGTAGATGCGTCCGTTCTCCAGATCGGTGACCGAGCGCGCCGAGTGGGGGAGGTCGTCGACATAGATGAGCTCGAACCCGAGCCGCTCGGCCATGAGGCTCACGGTGCGATGTGTGAGCGCTCCGGAGACGTGACCGGCTGCCTTGAGGTGCTTCTCGGCGAGCTTCTCGATGTCGGGCAGGTAGTTCTCGCGCGCCCGCATGCGCAGCCGCAGCTCGGTGTTCGCTCGTCGCGCTTCCTCGGGCGTGGCGATCGCTGCCCGCTCGCGGCGCTGAAGTTCGCGGTGCAGGCCGAGCACCGATTCGATGGTCTCGTCGGTGGTCGCCTTCGTCACCCGGATCGGCGCGATGCCGAGGCTGCGGAAGACCGACGACGACTGGGCGCGTTCCAGTTCCAGCTCGAGCGCGGCCCGGCGGTTCGGCGGCTCGGTCGACAGCAGATCGGTCACGTCGGTGCCGGTCGCGGTGGCGATCGCCTGCAGCAGAGAGAGCTTCGGCTCGCGCTTGCCGTTTTCGATCAGGCTGAGCTGACTGCCCGCCACACCGACGATGCCTCCGAGCTCGTCCAGGGTGTAGCCGTGCGAGATCCGCTGGTGCCGGATGCGGTGACCCAGGGTCGACAGTTCGAGAGAGGTGGCGGCCATTCCTTGATGCTAGCGAAAGAATCGTACTTTTTGAGCACACGTTGCGCTGTAAGGACCGGCCTGAGACGCGGAGAGTGGAAGACAAGCACCGACGATACGAA
>CAUPYO010000096.1:0-7185 GCA_963515565.1 uncultured Microbacterium sp. | reverse complement strand
GTCACGACCCCGGAGCCTGCGGCGGGCGTGAGGGCGAGGTCGATGCCGATCGCGGCCGCGGCGCCGACACCGGCGACAGCTCCTCCGAGGAGGAACTGCCGCCGGGTCGCTGCCGATCGACGCGCGCCCGGTTCGGGCGCGGCCATCAGTGGCTCGGAGCCGGAGACGGGCTCATCTGCATGCCGCCGCCCTGGTAATTCTCGTTCGCTCCCGAGTAGTCCTTGACCGGGGCCGTGAACTCGGCGGTGGAGCCGTCTGAGAACGTCAGCATGAAGAGCGTTTCGGCGCCGGCTTTCAGCGGGGCGCTCAGATCCATCAGCATGATGTGGTTGCCGCCGGGCTGCAGCACGAGGTCGCCGCCGGCGGGGATGACGAAGCCACCGGCCTTCTCCTTCATGACCATGGCACCCGAGGCGTCGGCGACCGTCTCGTGCAGCTGCAGCATCGATGATGCCGGAGACGTCGCCCCCGTCAGCGTGACGTCGGCGTGGGACGAATTGTGCAGGGTGCCGAAGGCAGCGGACATGCCGGAGTCGGCAGCTTTCACCCAGGCGTCCGAGATCGTGACCGAGGCGCCGGCGGAGACGGCGGTACGGGCGGCGGGCGCCGCGGTGCTGGTGCAGCCCGAGAGGGCCAGGAGGCCGGCGGCGAGGAGCGCGCCGATACGCGCGGTGGTCAGGAGGCGGCGGTGCGGGGAAGAGGTGTGAGTGCTCACAGGGAGGTGCCTTTCTTGCGGCGGAGGAAATGGAAGAGGGTGTACGCGGCGGCGGCGATGATCGCCCCGGCCGCGCCGACCAGCACGACCCGCAGGACGCTCTGGTCTTCGTGGCTGCTCTGAGCCGGGGCCTCGGCGCCGGCGGTGGCCGCCGGCGTGGACGGATCGCTCGGGGCGGGTGTCCGCGTCAGCGGTGCGGCGTCGCCGACCGTGAAAGGGATGAGCCCGCTGATCGGGTGGCCGTCTTGCGAGACGACCCGCCAGCGGATCTCGTAGCCGCCGACGGGCATCTGCGAGTCGACCGCCACCGTCACCACGCCGTTGTCGACGGAGGGTGCGGAAGCGGCCCAATCATGCCCCGAGCCATCCGCCACGATCACGGCGGCGCCGATCGTCAGCACATCGGCCGAGAAGGTGAGTGACACCTCTGCCGGCGCGCTCGTGAGAGCGGCGCCGGATGCCGGTGAGCTCTCCAGCAGTTCGTCGTGCGCCGACGCCGGCGCAGCGCCGAGGAGGACGACCGCGATAGCGAGGGGCGCCGCGACAAGGAGAGAACGAAGGGATAAACGGGACAACACGAACCACCGATCGATCGCGCACCCGAACGGGTGCGCACGAGCAACCCCGCCCGGACCAAGCGTTCCGGGGCGGGAACGGATCAGAGCGTGATCGGTGTCGGGGGACCGCGGCGGCGGCGGTCGTCGGTGTGGGCGGCGGGGCGGACGATCCAGGCGAACGCCACCGCGGACGCGTCGGCCGCCACGGGGAACGGGACGACGGCTACGGCTCGGGTGACCACACGGCGTGCCCAGGCTCGGAGGTCACGGGCGAGGGCGAGGAGGGCGCGGGCGCTGCGCTCGCCGCGGTACAGCAGTGCGACCGTGACGGCGGCTGCCACGGCGTGCAGGCCCCACATCAGTGGATCGGCGCACAGGGCAGTCAGCAGCGCGGCCACGCCGGAGCCGCCGGTACCCGACGTGGCGGCGGTGCCCATCGCCCCGGCATCCATCTGGCCGGCCATCGCCCCGTGGTCATGATGGCCCATCGCGGCGGCGCCGCCGAGGTTCGGCGAACCCACCACGAACAGCGTGTGGAAGAGAAGCTGGCTCACCGCGACGCTCACCCCGAGGCGCATCAGCGACAGGGAGCGCCCGGCGAGCAGCGTCGACACCATGAGCGCCAGCAGCCACGGCGCGGCGATGCCCAGCACACCGGGCACAGCGCCACCGGCGGCGATGTGCGACATCAATGCCGTGAACGTCGCGACGGAGGCGACGACCGCGCCCCGCGCGACGCGCGGAGTCCGGGAGCGACGCATGCAGACAGTCTGACAGGTCGCCCCGCAATCGCCCCCTCCAGTGTGCGGGATGCCGCGCTCAGCGCCGCCGACGCGCCGCCTCGGTCGCCTGTCGCTCCGCGATCACCGGGTGCGTGCCGGTGTAGCCCTCGCGGGCGGCGACCGCCGCCTGGATCTTGGGACGGGCGCCGAACCAGCCGATGATCAGCGCGGGGATCAGCACCAGCAGCGACGCCAGCACCCACCGGCCCGTCTCGGAGAATCCCATCGTCACGAGCACGAACAGCAGGAACGCGAGCGTCAGGTACGAGGTGAAGGGCGCGCCGAAGAGTCGGAACGAGGGCCGCTGCAGCTTGCCTTCCTTCGCCCATTTCACGAGCTTGAGCTGGCACAGGATGATCGTCGCCCAGCCGCCGATGATGCCGAGCGCCGAGACCTCGAGCACGATCTCGAAGGCCTGCGACGGCCACAGCGCGTTGATTCCCACACCGGCGAGAGTGATGACGGCAGTCAGCAGGATGCCGCCGTAGGGGACGCCGTTCTTGCTCATCTTCGCAGTGAACGCCGGTGCCGATCCGTTGACCGACATCGAACGCAGGATGCGGCCGGTGGAGTAGAGGCCGGCGTTGAGGCTCGACAGGGCCGCGGTCAGCACGACGAAGTTCATGACGGAGCCGGCGATGGCGCCGGTCTCGGGAGAGCCGATGTGCGAGAAGAACGTCACGAACGGCGACTGGCCCGCCTCGTAGGTGCTGAACGGCAGCAGCAGCGAGAGCAGCAGGATCGAGCCGACGTAGAAGATCGCGATGCGGAAGACAACCGTGTTGATCGCCTTCGGCATGACCTTCTCGGGGTTCTCGGTCTCGCCCGCCGCGGTGCCGACCAGCTCGATCGCGGCGTATGCGAAGACCACGCCCGAGATCGCCAGCAGCGGCGCGACGAAGCCCATCGGGAACAGGCCGCCGTTGTCGGAGATGACGCTGAAACCGGTGGGTCCGACATCGGTCGCGCCGCCGAAAATGAGGAAGCACGTGCCGACGATCAGGAAGATCACGAGCGCCGCCACCTTGACGAGGGCGAACCAGAACTCCATCTCGCCGAAGAGCTTCACGCTCACCAGGTTGAGTGACAGCACGACGACCAACGCGATGAGCGCGATGAGCCACTGCGGGATCTCCTGCAGTGGCGTCCAGTACTGCGCCCAGAACCGCACGTACAGCGCGGCCGCTGTGACGTCGACGATCGAGGTCATCGCCCAGTTGAGGAAGTACATCCAGCCCGCGCCGAAGGCGAGCTTCTCACCGTAGAACTCGCGCGCATACGACACGAACGAGCCCGACGACGGACGGTGCAGCACGAGCTCGCCCAGCGCACGCAGGATGAGGAAGGCGAAGAAGCCGCAGACGGCATAGACGAGGATCAGCGCCGGGCCACTGCCGGCGAGGCGGCTGCCCGCGCCCATGAACAAGCCCGTGCCGATGGCGCCGCCGATGGCGATCATCTGGATCTGCCGGGGGCGGAGCGTCTTGTGGTACCCGGCTTCTTCGCTGGAGAAGTCCTGGGCCGCCTCGAGGCGGTCTCCCGTGAGCTCGCGCGCGTTCTCGCGCGCGTCTTCGGGGTCCATCCGGCTGATCGCGTCTTTGTCGGTCATCCCGCAATCATGGAGGCGACGGGTTTGGCGCGCCCCGAACTCCCGCACGCGTGTCGTGAAAAATCAGCCAATGGTCGAAGATGGCGCCGCCCGGTCAGGGCTCGAGGCCCACCGCCGCCGAGCATCGAGCCCGTTCGTCGGCGCTGAGCTCGAGCTCGGCCGCCCGCGCGGAGTCGATGATGGATGCCGCGCGTCGCGCGCCCGGAATCGGAATGACGACCGGGCTCAGCGACAGCTCCCAGGCGAGCACGACCTGCTGGGGGCTCACCGCGTGGGCGTCGCCGATCTCGCGGAAGACCCCGAACCGGTCGCCCACGTTGCGGGCGCCACCGCCGGTGCCGCCGAGCGGGCTCCACGGCAGGAACGCGATGCCGTGCTCTTCGCAGGAGGTCAGTTCGCCGTAGCTGCTCGGGTACCGCGGCGAGAACTGGTTCTGCACGCTGGCGAGGTTGCCCTCGCCGAGCACTTCGCGGGCGATGGCGATCTCCTCCACGCTCGCGTTCGAGATGCCGATCGCGCGGATGAGTCCCTCGTCTTGCAGGGTCTTCAGGTTCTGCATGACTTCGCCGTAGACCATCCACCGATCGGGGCGGTGGTACTGGTAGAAGTCGATCACCTCGACGCCGAGGTTCTCCATCGAGCGCTGAACGGCCGAGCGCAGGTAGGAGAGCGAGCCGTCGCGTCCGAAGTCCTTCTCGGCGGTGCGGGTGATGCCGCCCTTCGTCCCGACGAGAATGCCGCTCGTGTCACCGTCCCATGACGCGAGCGCGTCGCGGACGATTCTCTCGTTGTGGCCCATCTGATCCCACGAGGGGGCATAGATGTCGGCGGTGTCGATGTAGGTGATCCCGGCATTCAGTGCCGCGTGCACCGTGGCGATCGCGTCGGCGCGCTCGGGGAAGACGTTGTCGTTGTTCATCGAGACCGGCATGGCCCCGAGGCCGATGGCGGAAACGGTGAACGGTCCGATCGTGCGCTGCTGCATGGGGGTTCCTTCCGCG
The DNA here is from genome assembly GCA_963515565.1 of uncultured Microbacterium sp. Lineage (GTDB taxonomy): Bacteria > Actinomycetota > Actinomycetes > Actinomycetales > Microbacteriaceae > Microbacterium. The sequence continues at coordinate 2,521 of CAUPYO010000096.1, read as the reverse complement.
GTGGACGGCTGAGCGTGTGCCACCGAGTCTGCCCCACCCGTGCGACACCGGGACCGCTCAGCGTCCGAGGAACACCGGCTTGCGTTTCTCTGCGAACGCCGCGAATCCCGCGCGATAGTCCTCGGTCGCCGCCAGGCGCGCCTGCGCCCGGCTTTCCGCCTCGAGTGCGTCCCAGAAGCCGAGACGTTCGGTGTGCAGACGCCACAGGAGACGCTTGCTCTCGAGGAAGGCGGCGGTCGGGCCGGATGCCGCGGCCAGCGCCGCCGCCCGGGTGCGCGCGGTCAGTTCGTCACCCGGCATCCGCTGCGAGAACAGTCCGGCGGACACAGCCTCGGCGCCGCTCAGGAGGCGTCCGCTGTAGATGAGGTCGAGGGCGCGGTGTGCGCCGAGCCGCTCGAGAAAGAAGGCGTGACCGCCCGAGTCGAGTGTCGCGCCGAGCGCGGCGAAGGGCGAGCCGATCTTCGCGTCGTCGGCGACGTAGACGACGTCGGTGGCGATGAGCAGCCCGAGCCCGACCCCGAGGCAGGCGCCCTGCACCGCGGCGAAGGTCGGGGCGGGGAAGGCGGCGATGCGTTGCAGGAGGGGCGCGAGCAGTCCTTCCAGGTATCCCGGCACGTCGTCGGTGTGCGGGTCGACGCCGGCGATGTCGCGGCCGGCGCAGAACGCGCGTCCCTCGCCCTGCAGCAGCACCGCGCGGGCGCCGTCGTCGTCGGCGCGACGATACGCCGCATCGAGATCGCGCAGCGCCTGCGCGTTCAGAGCGTTGAGAGCCCCGGGGTGCTGGAGGGTGATGGTCGCCAGGTCGGCGGTGGGCCCGGCATCGGTCGGCACTCGTTCGAAGGCGTAGTCGATCACGGTCTTCCTCACACGTCGTAGTCGACGACGACGCGGTCGCTCGTCGGATGGGACTGGCAGGTCAGCACGTACCCGCGCTCGATTTCGTCGGGCTCGAGCGCATAGTTCTCACTCATCTGCACCGATCCCTCGACGAGGCGCGCGCGACACGTGCCGCAGACGCCGCCCGCACACGCGAACGGAACATCGGTGCGCACCCGCAGTGCCGCCGTCAGGATCGACTCGTGCGCGGATGCCGGGCTCGCCACCCTCGCCGAAGTGCCGTCGAGGGTGAGTTCGATCGTGCGCACCGATTCATCCGGCCGTGCCGAGATCGGCGGCGCCGCGCCCGGCGGCGCACCGGTGGTGAACAGTTCGAAGCGCACGCGGGCGGCATCGACACCGACGTCGGCGAGCACCTCACGGCACAGCTGCACCAGCGGCAGCGGGCCGCACAGGAACCACTCGTCGACGCTCGCAGGTCGCACCAACGCATCGAGGATCACCCGCAGCCGCTGCTCGTCGATGCGCCCCGACAGCACAGGAGCGGTGCGCTGCTCGCGCGAGAGCACATGGTGCACGGCCAGGCGGGCCGGGTACCGATCCTTCAGGTCGGCGAGCTCGTCGACGAACATGACGTCGGTCGACGAGCGGTTCGTATAGACGAGGGTGAATCTCGTCGCATCGGACGCTTCGAGCACGGATGCCGCGAGCGCCATGATCGGTGTGACCCCCGACCCCGCCGCGATGCCCACCACATGACCGGTCGTGCGATCGGTGCGCGCCGACACGAACGTTCCCCGAGGGCTCATCACCTCGATCTGGTCGCCGGGTCGCAGCTGTGTCTGCGCCCAGGTCGAGAACCGGCCGCCCGGGTCGCGCTTGATGCCCACGGTCAGTGCACCGGGGCTCGGCGGCCGGCAGATCGAGTACGAGCGGCGCACTTCCACACCGTCGACGCGGGCGCGCAGCGCCACGTACTGCCCCGGTGCGTAGTCGAAGGCGTCGGCCAGCTCGGCCGGGATGGCGAACGTGACCTCCACGGCATCCGCCGTCAGCGGTCGCACGTCGCTCACGCGGAGCGCGTGGAACCGTGCTCGAGGACGGACGGAGCTTCGCGCGTGGGTCGCGGGGGAGGAGGTCGTCACAGGCGGCATCTCAGTGCACCTTGAAGTGGTCGAACGGCTCGAGGCAGCCCCGGCATTCGTAGAGGGCCTTGCAGGAGGTCGAGCCGAAGTGCGACACCTCCCGGGTGTCGAGGCTGCCGCACCGGGGACAGCGCACCGCCAGGCGCACCCGCACCGGGCCGGACGGCGCGGGGCCGGTCGGCGGTGCAATGCCGTAGGCGGTGAGCGCTTCGCGGCCACGCTCGCTCATCCAGTCGGTGGTCCAGGCGGGGGCGAGCACCGTGACGACCCGCACCTCGGAGAACCCCGCCGCCGTCAACGCCAGCACGAGGTCGTCTCGGATCGTCCCGATCGCCGGGCAGCCGGAGTAGGTGGGCGTGATCGTCACGACGACCGTCTCCTCACGGAGCTGGACGGCGCGCAGCACGCCCAGATCGTCGATCGTGAGGACGGGCACCTCGGGGTCGCGCACCGCCGCGGCGGCGGCGCGCGCCGGCCCGCGTCGGCCCCGGTGGGGGGGGGCTGGGGTTTGGGCGGGCCGCGGCCGGCACGAGGCCGAC
>CAUPYO010000095.1:0-7186 GCA_963515565.1 uncultured Microbacterium sp. | reverse complement strand
ACACCCAGCAGATCGAGTGCCGAGGTCGCGGTCGAGATGGTCGCCTCGACGTCGGTCGCCAGGTGCCAGACGTTGGGCAGGGCGAGTGTGAAGGGCTGCTCGGCCGCCGCCAGCGCCGTGGCATGCGGGCTGAGCGCATCGACGAGACTGCGCACCGCGTACTGGTGCTCGGCCAGGTCTTTCGCGCTCGTGGCCAGGCGCAGCGCGGCCTCGCGGTCGGCATCCGGGCCCGATCCCCGCGCGACGGTGCCGGCGAGCACGCGCGCGGTCACCTGGCCGCCCGACACCGTGACGAGCGTCTCCGGGCTGGCGCCGATGAGACCGTCGACGGCGTACACCCACGTGTCGGGGTACGACGAGGCGAGCGAGCGCACGAGGCGGCGGAGGTCCGAGCCGGTGGGGACCGTTCCGGCCAGGTCACGGGCGAGCACCACCTTGCTGACCGCGCCCTGAGCGATCGCGGCGAGCCCGGCGCGGACGGCATCCTGATATGCGTCGGGCGTGAGCGCTCCGGGACCCACGGCCGCCGACCAGTGCCCGCCGTACGCAATCGCGCGGGGTTCTTCGGGTTCGGGGGCGCCGTCATCGGGCAGCACCCACGACGCCCAGGTGCGGCCACCCCGTGAGCCCACGGTCAGCAGCGGCACCGTCAGCACGGCCGACGACGCCGACCGCTTGTCGAAGGGAAGCGTGCCGAACGCGACCAGTCCTGACCCGGGCTGCTCGAGGTGATCGTCGACGACGGCATTCGCGGCCACCTCGCGCCAGCGGTGGGCGAGCGATGCGGTGTCGGACGCCGGAGTGGTCAGAGTGAGCGCCGAGCCCACGCCGACGAGCCAGGAGCCGCCGCGGGTCCAGACCAGCGGATCGGCGGGATCAGCGTATTCGAGCAGATCATCGATCGGGGCGATCTCGCGCGTCACGATGCGCAGGCGGGGCGGGCGGGACGGCGCGGAACTCACCCGATCAGCCTAATCCGGGTAGGCCGGCGAGCAGGCGGTGGCAGGAGGCGCGGGACGGCGGGTGCCCGGGGAGGCCGCATCCGTGTTCCGTATTCAGTCTCTGTGGCGGCCCCGGCCTGCGCTAGCCGCGGAAAGGCACGATCGACGGGGGATGCCGCGCCCGCCGAGACTGAGTACGGAACGGATTAGGCTCCCGACCATGAACGATCGACCCGCGCCCGGCACCCCGCTCGTGTTCCGCTGGCGCAAGTGGGACGGCGCGCCGCACTGGGAACACGACTGCGTCTACCTCGGCAGTGATGAGCACGGCGATTGGGTCGGTCAGCGAGGCGGCTGGCGCAGCGCGCGCCCCGGACGCGACACGGTCAGCGAGGGCGACAACGTGACGCTCATCCCGCCGAGCGGCGAGTACGCGGCGACCCTCAACGCGACCCACCCCACCACCGCGATCTACATCGACGTGGCGTGGGACGTGCGGTGGGATGCCGCGGACAACGCCGCAGGCATCCCCAGCCCGACCGGCATCGACATGGATCTCGATGTCGTCCGTTCTCGCGACGATCGCGGCGTGTGGATCGACGACCGTGACGAGTGGGACGAGCACCGCGTGCGGTACGGGTATCCGCTCGACATCGTCGACCGCCTCGAACGGGTGGCCACAGACCTCGAAGCCGAGGTGCGCGCCGAGCGTCCGCCGTACGACGGCGCAACGGCCGCCCGATGGCTCGGGGTGCTCGCGGCGCTGACGACGCTGACGACGCTGACGACGCCGGAAGGATCCGTGCCCGGGGGATCCGCTTCCGCAGACGCCTAGGATCGAAGGGTGAGTGAGCACCGCGCCGACCTCGGTAAAGATCCGTCCCGCGTGAGCGGCATGTTCGACGAGGTCGCCGCAGGCTACGACCGCACGAACACCGTGCTCAGCCTCGGGCAGGACCGCCTGTGGCGCATTGCCGCGACGCGCGCGGTCGCGCCCCGTCCCGGTCAGCGCATCCTCGACCTCGCCGCCGGCACCGGTGCCAGCTCTGTCGCTCTCGCACGCGGCGGCGCCGAGGTGGTGGCCGGAGACTTCTCGCGCGGCATGATCGCCGAGGGGCGCCGTCGTCACGGTCACGTGCCCAACGTCACGTTCGTCGAAGCCGATGCCACTGCCCTGCCGTTCGCCGACGGCGAGTTCGATGCGGTCACCATCTCGTTCGGCCTCCGCAACGTCAACGACCCGAAGAAGGCGCTCGCCGAGATGCTGCGGGTCACCGCTCCCGGCGGCAAGCTCGTCGTCTGCGAGTTCTCGCACCCGCAGAGTCCCGTCTTCGCAGGTCTCTACCGCTTCTACAACGACCGCATCCTGCCGACTGTCGCGCGCACCGTCAGCTCGAACGCCGACGCATACGACTACCTCAACGAGTCGATCAAGGATTGGCCCGACCAGGTCACGCTGTCGTCGTGGATTCGGGATGCCGGGTGGACCCGCGTCGCGCACCGCGACCTGACATTCGGCATCGTCGCGCTGCACCGGGCGGTCAAGCCGCTCGTCTGACGCGAACCGCGTTTCGACTCGCTGCGCTCGCTCAACGACCGGGGGTGGGTGCCGACCGCTCAACGACCGGGGGCATCCCATCCGCCCCGCAGCCCGGGGCCGGCGGCCCCGGTAGGCTGTGAGGGTGACTCCGAGCTCTTCCGCTGCCGGCGCGCGACTGACGGCCAACCTCGGCCTGACCGAGCGCGTGCTCGCCGGTCCCCGGATGCGCAAGCTCCTCGCTGTCGTCGAAGACGGCCTCGACCGCGTCGAGGACACCCTCGCCCGCGAGCTGCGCGTCAGCGACGCCCTGGCCGACGCGACGACCCGCTATCTCTACCAGGCCGGCGGCAAACGTGTGCGTCCGATGTTGACGCTGTTGACCGCGCAGCTCGGAGAGGGCGTCACCGATCACGTCGTCACCGGGGCCACGGCGCTCGAGATGACGCACCTGGGCTCGCTCTACCACGACGACGTCATGGACGGCGCGGACGTCCGCCGCGGTGTGCCCAGCGCCCACGCGGTGTGGGGCAACAACGTCGCGATTCTCACCGGTGACCTCATGTTCTCCCGTGCCAGCCAGCTGATGGCGCAGATCGGCGAGCGGGCGATCCGCCTGCAGGCCGACACCTTCGAGCGCTTGGTCCTCGGGCAGATGCACGAGACGGTGGGTGCTCAGGCGGGCGATGACCCCGTCGACTTCTACCTGCAGGTGCTCGCCGACAAGACGGGCTCGCTGATCGCGGCATCCGCTCAGGCCGGCATCCTCTTCTCCGACGCCCCTTCCGAGTACCGGCAGCCGACCCTCGAGTACGGCGAGAAGGTCGGCGTGGCCTTCCAGTTGCTCGACGACGTGATCGACCTGTCGGACGACCCCACGCAGACCGGCAAGGTGCCCGGCACCGACCTTCGTGCCGGTGTGCCCACCATGCCGTACCTGCTGCTCGGGCGGGCCACCGACCCGACGTCGCGCTCGCTGAAGGCGACGATCGACGACGGCGTCGCCCGCATCGCCGACGGGGCCGACCCCGCCATCTTGGACGACGCGATCGAACAGCTGCGCACGCACGCGGTGACCGAGGCGACGCGGGCCAAGGCCTACGAGTGGGCCGATGCTGCGATCGCCGCGATCGATCCGTTGCCGGCGGGTGTCGTCCGTGACGCGCTCGTCAAGCTCGCGCACGTGATCGTCAACCGCTCCAGCTGATCGCGTTTCGACTCGGGGCCGCCGCCCCTCGCTCACCGACCGGAAGAACGCAAAGGAATCACCCATGACCAAGCTGAGGCTGGCCATCGTCGGCGCGGGACCCGCGGGAATCTACGCGGCAGACATCCTGCTGAAGGCCGAGCGCAAGTTCGACGTCTCGATCGACCTGTTCGATCACCTGCCCGCCCCGTACGGCCTGGTGCGCTACGGCGTGGCGCCCGACCACCCGCGTATCAAAGGCATCATCACGGCGCTGCGGGATGTGCTCGACCGCGGCGACATCCGCATCTTCGGTAACGTCCGTTTCGGCGAGGACATCACTCTCGACGACCTCAAGCAGCACTACAACGCGGTCATCTTCTCCACCGGCGCCATCAAGGATGCCGACCTCGACATCCCCGGCGTCGACGCCGTCGGCTCCTTCGGCGCCGCCGACTTCGTCAGCTGGTACGACGGTCACCCCGACTTCCCGCGGGAGTGGCCGCTGGATGCGGCATCCGTCGCCGTCATCGGCAATGGCAACGTCGCCCTCGACGTGGCACGCGTGCTCGCGAAGCACGCCGAAGACCTGCTCGTCACCGAGATTCCGGCCAACGTCCAGGCCGGCCTGGAGGCCTCGCAGGTCACCGACGTGCACGTGTTCGGCCGTCGCGGTCCCGCGCAGGTCAAGTTCACGCCGCTCGAACTGCGCGAACTCGGCGAACTGCGCGACGTCGACATGGTCGTCTACGACGAGGATTTCGACTACGACGAAGCCTCGCGTGCGGCGGTCGCCAGCAACAAGCAGGTCATGGTGATCGACCGTGTGCTGCAGTCGTGGCGGCAGCGGCCCGGAGTCAACAACTCCGGCGGCGAGGCGTCGCGCCGTCTGCACCTGCACTTCTGGGCCAAGCCCGTCGAGGTCAAGACCGATGACGCCGGCCGCGTGGCCGCACTCGTCTACGAACGCACTCGGCCCGACGCCGAAGGCGGCGTCGTGGGAACCGGAGAACTGCGCGAAGTGCCGATCCAGCAGCTCTACCGCGCCGTCGGTTACTTCGGCTCGCCGCTGCCCGGCGTGCCCTTCGACAAGAAGCACGGCGTGATCCCCAACCACGAGGGTCAGGTGCTGCACAAGGACTCGAACGAGCGCGTGCCCGGCGTCTACGCGACCGGCTGGATCAAGCGCGGCCCCGTCGGACTGATCGGCCACACCAAGTCGGACGCGATGGAGACGATCAGCCACGTCATCAACGATCAGGCGTCGTGGTGGCAGCCGGCCGACCCGTCACCGGAGGCGATCGTCGCGCTCCTCGAGTCGCGCGGTGTGCGGTGGACAGACCTCGACGGGTGGCACCGCCTCGACGAGCACGAGGTCGCCCTCGGCGCCCCCGAAGAGCGGGCGCGCATCAAGGTCGTCGACCGCGACGAGATGGTGCGCGTCTCGCGCGGCGAGTAGTCGCGGGTGCCCGATCGCGCCGTGGGGTCGCGATTAGGCTGACACTATGCCGGGTGCGTGGGTCGAGGACATCCTTGGACCGGGTTTCGAGCAGCAGACTCTCGATCTCGGCGCCGACAAGCCCACAACCCTGGTGCGGTCACTGCCGCGCGCGGCCTGGGTGCGCCCCCTCGCCGACGTGGATGTGCTCTACGTGCACGGGTGGTCGGACTACTTCTTCCAGGCCGAGCTCGCGAGATTCTGGAACGGCCTGGGGGCGCGCTTCTACGCGCTGGATCTGCACGGGTACGGCCGCAGCCTCCGCCCCGGCCAGAGGCCGGGCTACGTCGCGTCGCTCGACGAGTACGACGCCGACATCGCCGCGGCGCGAGCGGCCATGGGGCACGTCCATGGTCTGCGCGGGCGTGGCCGTGCCCGGCGGCTCGTGCTCATGGGTCACTCGACAGGCGGGCTCACGCTCAGCCTGTGGGCGGCGCGCCATCCCGGCGTCGCCGCCGCTGTCGTCCTCAACAGCCCGTGGCTCGAGTTGCAGACGGGATCCATCGGTCGCCAGGCGATCGCCCCGCTGATCGAGGTGCGGGCCCGATTCGATCCCCTCGGAGCGCATCCCGTCGTCGATCTCGGCTTCTACACGCGCGCCCAGCGCGAGCTCGGCACGCTCCCCGACAGTCCTGAGGGGTGGCGGCCGGAGCGGGGTTTTCCCACGCATCCCGGGTGGCTCGCCGCGGTGGTGCGTGGCCACGCCGCGGTTGCCGCGGGACTGGCCATCGAATGCCCGGTGTTCACGCTGCTGTCGGCCCGGTGGACATCGCCGTTGCAGTGGAGCGAGCAGATGACGTCGACCGACAGTGTGCTCGACGTCGACGACATTGCTCGAGTGGCGCCGCGCCTCGGCTCGCTGGTGACGATCGCGCGCATCGAAGGAGCGATCCACGATGTGTTCCTGTCCGCTCCCGGACCGCGGGATGCCGCCTACGGCGCACTGCGGCGGTGGCTGCTGTCGGGCGTCCTGCGCTGACGCCGGACCGCCGGTGTCAGGGGGATGCGGGGATGGCGTGGGCGTCGGAGAGGCCGAGAGCGCGGGGGAGGGCGAGGCGGCGGGAGCAGCGGTGCCCAGGAGTCCGGGGTGCGTGAGACGCCACCAGTCGTCGGGCGGAGCGATAGCGCCGCGCACGACGACCGGCGCGCTGGTGGTGCGTGAGCCGGCCGTCCACGTCGCAACGCCCACCTGCTGGCCGTCCTCGCCGGTGGGAGTGGCCGTCAGCGCGATGCTCGCGGTGATAGGAGTGTCCGACCAGACGGCGAGGGACTGGGTGGAGGACAGGACGAGCTGAGCCGATCCGCCCCAGGCGGTCTCCACCGTCCCCACGGGCGTACCGGCGGTGGCGACCGTGATCACGTGGAAGCCGGCCGACACGCTCTGCAGCACGCGCGTGACATCGGCATCCACTTCCTCGCGCGAATCACCGTCGAGCGACACCCCGACGGCGGTCAGCGGCCCGCCGAGCCCGAGATTGAATGTCGCCGTGTACAGCAGCGCGAACGTGCCCGGACCGTTGTTGCCGGTCTTGAGGCCGTTGACCCCGTTCTGGCCCAGCAGGTCGTTGGTGTTCTCGACCTCGCCGATGCCCGGCACCGTCGCCGTGGACATCGAGGCGATGTGCGCGATGGCGGGGTTGGCGGCGGCGAGCTTCGCAATCGCCAGCAGATCGCTCGGGGTGCTCGCGTTTCGCGCATCGACACCGGTGGGCTCCACGATCGTCGTGCCGTTCAGCTGGTGGTCCGCCAGCCACGCGCGGGTGGCGGAGAGGTAGGCCGACCGTGAGCCGAAGGCCCAGCTCGCCACAGCATCCGCATAGTTGCTCGCCGACGGAAGCAGCATCATCGTGAGCGCATCGTGCAGCGACATCGAACTGCCCGTCGGCATCGGGGCGATCGCCGCCCCGAGCACGTAGTACTGGTCGTACAGGGCGTGGTCAGCTTTGCTGAAGGTCAGGGTGGGGCCGGGATCGTCGCCGTTCTGCAGCGGGTGGGCGTCGAGCACGACGAGCGCGGTGATGAGC
>CAUPYO010000094.1:0-7199 GCA_963515565.1 uncultured Microbacterium sp. | reverse complement strand
GGTGGGAGGAGCTCGAAGACGGCGCGCTCGTCGCGTCGCAACCGACGGGCGCCCCGACGTGGTTCCCCTGTAACGACCGCCCCGATGCCCGCGCGCCTCTGCGCTTGTCGGTGACGACGGATGCCGGGTACCTGCCGGTCCTCACCGGAAAGCCCACCGGTACCTCGCTCAGCGGCGGGCGGGTCACGGCGACGGCGGAGTCTTCCGTGCCGATCGCAACCTACCTCGTCGCCGTGCACATCGGTGCGTACGAGCAGATGGCTCTCGACGGCAGCGACGGGGTGCGCGTGTTCGCCCCGGCGTCGCTGCGGCGCGAGGTCACGCGGGCCTTCGTCGACGTGCCGCGCATGCGGGAGCTGTTCGAGTCTTCGTTCGGACCGTATCCGCAGGAGGACTGCGCACTGGTCGTCACCGACGACGAGCTCGAGATCCCGCTCGAAGCGCAGGGACTCGCGGTCTTCGGCCGCAACCATCTCGTTCCCCACGAGCAGCGGCTCATTGCGCACGAGCTCGCCCACCAGTGGTTCGGCAACAGTGTCGGTATCGGCCGCTGGAGAGACATCTGGCTCAACGAGGGGTTCGCCTGCTTCTCGGAGTGGCTGTGGTTCGAGGCCTCCGGCGGGCCGACCGTCGCGCAGAAGGCCGCAAAACACTACGCCCGCCTCAGCGAACTGCCGCAAGACCTCGTGCTGTCCGATCCCGGGCCCGACCTGATGTTCGACGACCGGGTCTACAAGCGCGGCGCGCTCACTCTGTACGCCCTGCGGTGCGAGGTCGGCGACGAGGTGTTCGGTGCGGTGATCCGTGCGTGGACCGAGACGTATCGACATGCCCTCGCGACGACGGATGACTTCCGTGCTCTCGCCGAGCGCGTTGCGGGCCGTGGACTCGACGCCGTCTTCACGCCGTGGCTCGATCACGAGGCTCTGCCGCCTCTTCCGCGTTCCTAGCCGCTGCGGGTGATGCGCATCGCTCCCGCGACCCGTGACGATTGCAGGAGTTCCGACGGGACGGGGGCCGATCTTCGTGGTGTCGGGCGTTCCTATCGCAATATTCCGACGATCGTCACGTCCACTCGCCGGTCGTCCGCGTCAGGGCACGGCAACGACCGCGGCGCACACGAGTGTCGCCGCAGGACCGTCGACGTCGGCGCCGTGCACGATGTGCGCGGCGCCCGGAATTCGCGCGGTCCAGCGATCATCGTGGTCCTCAACAAGCTCAATGGATGCCGGGTCCACCCGCAGACCGAAACCGGTGGTCTTGAGGGCGGCCTCCACGCGTACCCACCGCCGCAGCCCGCCGGGCGCACCGCCCGCCGCTTCTCGCACGGAATCGTGCAGCGGTTCGGCGTCGAGGGCGAAGCCCGCCGCACCGGCCCGCGGAAGGATGCCGACGACCGCCGTCGCACCGGCGTAGGTCACCGAGGCGAACCACCGCTTGTCGTCGACCTGCACCGGACCGTGCGGGCCACCACACGTCGGGCAGGGGTTGGTCAGCACGGCATCCGGGGCCCCTGCATCCGCCAGCAGTGTCCGCAGGAGAGCCCACGCGACCGATCGCCGCGCAGCCCTGTCGACCGGCACCCGACCCCACGCGAGCCGCAGGCCGTCCATGGCCTACAGCTTCGGTTCGTGCGTCTCGATCGCGATGATGCCCGAACCCGGGTTCGTCGCCGACAGATGCACGACGGAGAAGGCGGCGGTGTCGAGTGCCGAAGCGCTCCCCAGGTACGACCCGTGCAGGGTTCCTGTCGCCAGCGCCAACTCCGCCATGATTCCGGGGAGCACCGGGCCGTGGCTGCAGAGCACGGAAGGCTTGCGGGAACGCACGCGCCGCCCGATCACCGCGCGCACATCCGACGTGCCCGCTTCCCACGCATCCTGGCTGAGCGCCGAGGTGCGATGAATCTGCTTGCCGACAGCCGCGGCCAGCGGCGTCACCGTCGTGACGCAGCGCACCGCGTCGCTCGAGACGATCTTGCGCACGCCGAAGGCGCGCAGCTGCCCGACCGCCGCTGCCGCTTGCTTCGCACCACGGGCGGTCAGGGGCCGAGACGTATCGGCGCCGTCCCAGTCCTCGCGAGCAAGCGCCTTGGCATGTCGCAGCACGACGATGGGAAAAGTGCTCAGCACGCCGTCGTCGACGTAGCGCAGGAACTCCTCCAGGATCTCCACATCGACCGGGTACGAGAGCTTGGTGAGTGCCTTCCGCGGGGAGATCCACTCGACGGCGGCGACCTCTTTGTTGGGAACGAACGCGGACGCGCGGATGGCGGCATCCGTCGCCTCCGCCGACCAGTAGTGCACGATCTTCTGCCGTTTGTTCGGCATCTGGTAGCGCGAGACACCGACCGGGATGCCGAGGGCGACCTGGATTCCGGTCTCCTCGAAGATCTCGCGCGCCGCCGTTTCGGCGAGGCTCTCGCCCGGCTCCACCTTGCCCTTGGGGAGGGTGACGTCGGCGTAGGCCGTGCGATGGATCACCAGCACGCGGAGCTTGCCGTCGACGACCCGCCAGAGCACTCCGCCCGCCGCGTAGACCGCGGTGTCGGTCATCGCGCGGCCCGGGCCCGCCGCCGACGCTGCACCTGCGTCATCGTGCGTTCCTGAAGATCGATGAGCGGCTTTCCGGCGGCATCCAGGCTGTGGCGCTGCCATTCGCCGCTGTCCTCGAGGTGCCACGAACTGGTCTCGTCGCTCATCGCGAGGTCGAAGAGGTCGACGAGCTCCTTGATCTGGGCGGGCGCGACGACGCGCACGAGCGCCTCGACGCGGCGATCGAGGTTGCGGTGCATCATGTCGGCGCTGCCGATGAAGACCTGGGGGTTGCCGTCGCCGGCGAACGCGAAGATGCGCGAGTGCTCGAGGTAACGGCCGAGGATCGAGCGCACCGTGATGTTGTCGCTCACGCCGGGAAGGCCCACCTTCAGCGAGCAGATCCCGCGCACCCACACATCGACGCGCACGCCGGCCTGGCTGGCCCGGTAGAGGGCATCGATGATCTGCTCGTCGACCATCGAGTTGACCTTGATGCGGATGTGGGCGGGCTTGCCCTCGAGCGCGTGATGACGTTCGTTCTCGATCTGCCGCAGCAGTCCCTTGCGCAAGTGCAGGGGGGCCACGAGCAGGCGCTTGAACTTCTTCTCGATCGCGTAGCCGCTGAGTTCGTTGAACAGTCGCGTGAGGTCGCGTCCCACCTGCTCGTCGGACGTGAACAGGCCGAAGTCTTCGTAGATGCGGCTCGTCTTCGGGTTGTAGTTGCCGGTGCCGATGTGGCTGTAGCTGCGGAGCATGCCGTCTTCCTCGCGGATGACATGCAGCAGCTTGCAGTGGGTCTTGAGCCCCACCAGCCCGTAGACGACGTGCACGCCGGCCTTCTCGAGCTTGCGCGCCCACACGATGTTCGCGGCCTCGTCGAACCGGGCCTTCACCTCGACCAGAGCCAGCACCTGTTTGCCGCGCTCGGCGGCGTCGATCAGCGCTTGGACGATCGGGCTGTCACCCGACGTGCGGTAGAGCGTCTGCTTGATGGCGAGCACGTGCGGGTCGCGGGCAGCCTGCTCGAGGAAGCTCACGACGCTCGTCGTGAACGACTCGTACGGGTGGTGCACCAGCACGTCGCCCTTGCGGATCGCCGCGAACAGGTCGGGGCGTCCGTTCTGCTCGGCCGGCTGGAACGCCGGCGCCGTCGTGGGCACGTGTGCCGGGAAGCGCAGTTCGGGCCGATCGATGCGCGCCAGGTCGAACAGTCCGCGCAGATCCAGGTGGCCGGGCAGACGGTAGACCTCCTGCTCGGTGATGTCGAGCTCGGCGATGAGCAGGTCGAGCGTGACGTCGTCCATGTCCTCGGTGACTTCGAGGCGGATGGGCGGGCCGAACCGGCGGCGGAGCAGCTCGGCTTCGAGGGCCTGGATCAGGTTCTCGGTCTCGTCTTCTTCGACGACCACGTCTTCGTTTCGGGTGAGGCGGAAGGTGTGGTGCTCGAGGATCTCCATGCCCGGGAACAGATCCCCCAGGTGGTTCGCGATGAGCTGCTCCAGCGGCAGGTAGCGCGTGCGACCGGGCTCGCCGGGTACGGCAACGAAGCGGGGGAGCATCGGGGGCACCTTCAGGCGAGCGAACTCCTGACGCCCCGTCTTCGCGTTTCGGATGCGGATCGCGAGGTTCAGCGAAAGTCCCGAGATGTAGGGGAAGGGGTGCGCAGGGTCGACCGCCAGCGGCATGAGCACCGGGAACACCTGCGACTGGAAGTAGTCGGACAAATCGCCGCGGTCGTCGGCAGACAGCTGGTCCCACGACACCATCTCGATGCCCGCATCGGCAAGAGCCGGCTGCACCATGTCGAGCCACGCGCTCGCTTGGCGCAGCTGCAGAGCGTGCGCGGCATCCGAGATGTCGGCGAGCACATCCTGCGGCGCCCGGCCGACGTTCGTGGGGACGGCGAGACCGGTGAGGATGCGGCGCTTGAGGCCGGCGACGCGAACCATGAAGAATTCGTCGAGGTTGCTCGCGAAGATCGCCAGGAAGTTCGCGCGTTCCAGAACCGGCAGCGACGGGTCTTCGGCGAGCTCGAGCACACGCTGATTGAACGCCAGCCAACTGAGCTCGCGATCCATGTAGCGGTGCTCGGGCAACTGGGCGTCGCCGTCTTCGACCATCTCGTCGAAGTCGTCGTCGTCCTCGTCGCCCAGCCCGGTGTCCAGAACGTCGGTGTCGATCATTCCTTCATCATGTCAGGGCCAGGTGACCGTCGCGTTAACCGCTGAGCGCTCGGATGCCGCGACACGCGGGTTCACGCCGGCGACGACTCGCGCGAGGTCGGGATCTGGTCGTCCTCGTACACGTTGAAGCGGTATCCGACGTTGCGGACGGTGCCGATGAGCTGCTCGAGATCTCCGAGCTTCGCCCGTAGACGTCGCACGTGCACGTCGACGGTGCGGGTGCCGCCGAAGTAGTCGTAGCCCCACACTTCGCTCAGCAGCTGTTCGCGCGTGAAGACCCGGGACGGGTGCGTCGCGAAGAAGTGCAGCAGCTGGAACTCCTTGTAGGTGAGATCCAGCGGCTTGCCGTGCACCTTCGCGGAGTACGAGGACTCATCGATCGTGATGCCGGAGGTCTGGATGCGGCTGGACACCTGCGCCGCCGACTGACGCCCGACCGCGAGACGGATGCGGGCATCCACTTCGGCGGGTCCCGCGCCGACCAGGATCACGTCGTCGACACCCCAGTCCGTCGATACGGCGGTGAGACCGCCCTCCGTGACGACGAGCACGAGCGGGGCGTCCAGGCCCGTCGTGTTGAGGATCTTGCACAGCGACTTCGCGCCCACCAGATCGATGCGGGCATCGACGAAGATGACGTCGCAGCTGGGCGCGTTCACCAGCTGCGCGGGCTCGGCCGGGATCTGGCGAACCCGGTGGCTGAGCAGCTCGAGGGCGGGCAGGACGGGACCCCCGCCCGGGGCGGAACTCAACACGAGTAACTGAGCCAATGGGGTCCCTTCCGGTGCGGACGCCCGAACCGTGCCCCCATCTTAGAACCCGCCCGAACCCCCTCTGCGCGCCGCATGTCACGCGGTGCGTGCGCGCACCGGCCGCGTCGGTGAGAATGGACGCATGACGGTTCCCGGATTGGCGCCTCGCGCCGGTTATGGCGGCATCGTGGCGGTCTGGGCCTCTGCTGCGGTGATCGCCATCGTGATCGGCATCGCCGCCCCCGCCCACTGGCGTGCGGCATGGATGCCGGTCGGCATGGCCGGCTGCATCATCCTGGCGTTCGTCGTCCAACTGGTGCAGGGTCATTCGCAGGGGTTCCTCCGCCGCATGGCTGCCAGCGTGCTGGGCGCGTTCGTCGTGATGGGGCTGATCGGCCTGGGGCTCGGTCTCTCCAGCCTGTTCGTGTGAAGGGTAGAGTGAGGACATGGATCTCGTTGCGCTCGAACTGTTCTTCGTCGGGTTGCTCGCGCTCGCCTCGCTCGCGATCGTCTTCGTGTCGGGTGTCGTGATCAAGAACCTCTACCGCGGCCAGCGCTGAGCATCATGCTCGACCTGCCGACCGATCTGCCGGCCGATCTCGTTCCGCTGTCGTGGCTTCTGGGCGTCTGGGAGGGTACCGGCGTCATCGACTATGCGGCCGACGGAGTCTCCTTCAGCGGAGAGTTCGCGCACCGCGTCAGCTTCAGCCACGACGGCGGCGACTACGTGAACTACGCCGCCAACGCGTGGCTCATCGGCGACGAGGATGTTCGCAGCCCGCTGGTCGCCGAGACCGGCTACTGGCGTCTGGCGCGTGCCGCCGACGGGGCCGATGCTGGCCCCGGGCTTCTGCCGGCATCCACTCCGCGCGAAGCAGCCCGTACCGCCGACGACGTCGAGGCGCTTCGCAACGGCGAGGGTGGCTTCGATCTTGAGGTGGCGATCGTGCACGCCGATGGCGTCAGCGAGCTCTACGTCGGTCAGGTGCGCGGTCCTCGCATCGATCTGGCGACGGATGCCGTGGTGCGCCCGGCCAGCGCGAAGGTGTACACGGCAGCGACCCGCATGTACGGACTGGTCGACGGGCACCTCTTGTGGGCGTGGGACATCGCCGCGTTGGGCGGCGAGCTCGCCTCGCATGCGTCGGCACGACTGGCTCGGGCCGAGTGACCGCGCCGTGACCGACTCCGTCTCCCTCAGTAATCCCTTCGCGCGCGTCGCTGGCGCCGTCGTCGACGAGCGGGGTCTCGCCCACGTCGCCCAGCCTGCCCGCGAGCAGCGCGACCTGGCTGCCGGGCGTGCACTGGCGCCGCTCGATGACCGGGTCGTCCTCGCCGTGGATGGAATCGACCGCCTCACCTGGCTGGATTCGATCACATCGCAGGCGCTCGCCGCTCTGCCGGCGGGAGTGAGTACCGAGATGCTCGTCCTCGACCCGCAGGGGCATGTGGAGCACGCGGCATCCGTGGTCGATGACGCAGAGCGCACCTGGCTGATCGTCGACCGTGACCGCGCGACTGCTCTGCACGCCTGGCTGACGCGGATGCGGTTCCGGTTGCGGGTCGATCTGCAAGACCTCTCGGAGAGCCTGCGGGTCATCGGCGGCACGGCGGCGGCCGTCGCGCAGATCCCGTCGCTCGCCGTCTGGCGCGACCCCTGGCCGAGCGTCGGCGCGGGCGGCTGGGGTTACGCGCCTGCCGAGCCGCATCCCGGCGAGGCCTACGAC
>CAUPYO010000093.1:0-7360 GCA_963515565.1 uncultured Microbacterium sp. | reverse complement strand
GCTCGATGTCGTTGCCCTTGTACGTGGAGCCGTCGCCCCAGATGTCGACGCCGTCTTCCTTCATCGCGCGCACGAGCAGCGTGCCGGTGACGGCCCGGCCGATCGGAGTCGTGTTGAAGTACGTGCGGCCGCCCGAGCGGATGTGGAAGGCTCCGCACGCCAGCGCGACCAGACCTTCTTCGACCATCAGCGGCTTGCAGTCGATGAGGCGCGACTTCTCGGCCCCGTACTGGAGGGCGCGACCGGGGATGGAATCGATGTCGTCCTCGTCGTACTGGCCGAGGTCGCCGGTGTAGGTGTAGGGCACCGCGCCCTTGTCGCGCATCCAGGCGACGGCGACGGAGGTATCGAGACCCCCCGAGAAGGCGATGCCGACGCGCTCGCCGACGGGCAGGGACTGAAGGACCTTCGACATGCCGCCCAGCCTACCGGCGGGGCTAGACCCGCACGATTCGCACGCCCGCCTGTTCGACAGCGGTGAGAGTCTCGGCATCCGCCGCGTTCGTGGTCACGACGGTCTCGAAGTCGGCGAGCGACGCGACACGGTACGAACCGCTGCCGGGGAACTTCGAGGTGTTGGCGACGAGGATCGCACGGTCGGCCGCCTGGCGCATCCGCACCTTGATGCTCGCCTCCTGCGTGAGATCGGTGACGACTGCGCCGTCGGTCTTGACGCCCGTGCTGCTGATGACGGCGATATCGGCCCGCACCTGTGCGAGTCCCTCTTCGGTCAGGGGGCCCACGAGCGTGCGCGGCTTCGAACCGACGACACCCCCGAGCAGCACGAGCGACACGGCGTCGTCGTCGCGCAGGGCGTCGAGCACGGCGAGGCTGTTGGTGATCACCGTCACCGCTCGTCCGCGCAGGTGCCGGGCGATGCGCAAGGTCGTGATGCCGATGTCGAGCAGGATCACGTCGCCGTCCGCGATCAGATCGACCGTCGCTCGGGCGATCGCCTCCTTCTCGCGTGTGTCCGCGTCGAGCTCCGGGGTGGCTGCCTCGGGGCGCCGGGCGACAGTCGCTCCGCCGTGCACCCGCCGCAGGCGTGCATCCAGCTCGAGTCGTTCGAGATCGCGCCGGATCGTCGTGCCGCTGACGTCGAGCAGGCGGGAGAGCTCGTCGACCGTCACACTGCCGACCGCCTCGAGCCGCTCGATGATCGCGGCCTCACGTTGGTGTGTCAACACGTCCCATCCTTCTGTGCCGGGGTGATCACACTCTGACGGTGCGCATTTGCGCTCATGTTAACGCCAGCTGAACAGGTTCTGGCGCTCATTTGAAACCTCGCTATGGCGTATCGCCACAAATGAGCGTGGAGGTTAGCGTGACATCGGTCGCCCGCGAACCCGACGCGGCGGCCGACCCGACCCTCTTCTTTCCCCAGGAGTGCTCTGTGAAAAACCTCCGTCTGATCGCCTCCCTCGCCGCCCTCTCGGTGGCGGCGCTCACCCTCGCCGGGTGCAGTCAGGGCTCGGCCGACGCCTCATCCTCCGGCTCCGCCGACACGGCCCTCACCGTGTTCGTCAGCGCCGACACCAACATCCAGGATCTGTGGCAGAAGACCCTCATCCCCGCGTTCGAGAAGGACAACCCCGGCTACTCGGTCACGGTCAACTTCGACCTGCACGGCACCCACGACCAGCAGACGGTCGCCAAGCTGACCGCCGCGACGGTTCAGCACCGTGACCCGGGCTACGACCTCGTGGATGCCGGCTTCGTCGTGCAGGCCGCGGCATCCGGTCTGCTCACCAAGGTGGGCACCGCCGAGGTCCCCGGCATCGCCGACATCCCCTCTTCGCTGGTGCAGGCCGGCGGCGACGGCGCGGTTCCGTACCGCGGGTCGAGCGTCGTGCTCGCCTACAACACCGCCACGGTCGCCCAGCCGCCGAAAACGCTGTCGGACCTGCTCGCCTGGATCCAGGCCAACCCGGGTCAGTTCACCTACAACTCGCCGAGCACCGGTGGCAGCGGCGCTGCGTTCGTCACGACCGTGCTCGACCAGAACGTCCCCGACGCCGATCGCACCAAGCTCGTCACGGGCTCGGCGCCGGAGGTCGAGGGCGACTGGGACAAGGGCTTCGCCACCCTCGCGTCACTCAACCCCTTCGTCTATCAGAAGGGCGTCTACCCGAACGGCAACAGCCAGGTGCTCGACCTGCTCTCCAGCGGACAGATCTCCATGGCGCCGGTGTGGAGCGACCAGTTCGTGACGGGTGTCAAGAACGGTCAGATCCCCTCGAACATCTCGTACACGCAGATCGAGAACCCCTCGTTCACCGGTGGCGCGAGCTACCTCGGCATCCCCTCGGCGACGCCGCGACAGGCCGCCGCGCAGAAGCTGCTGTCGTGGCTGCTCACGCCCGCCGCCCAGAGCCTCGTCGCCGACAGCATCGCGGGCTACCCCGTGATCGCCCTCGACAAGCTGCCCGCCGAGGTGCAGAGCACCTTCCAGAACGCGAACATCGCGAATCTTCGCCCCACCTACTTCGCCACCAACTCAGCCGACATGAACAAGGCCTGGGCGCAAAAGGTTCCCGGCAAGTGACAGCGATCGCCGCAGCGACGGCGACCCGTGCCGCGGATCGTGGAGCCCGTGCGGCTTCGCGGTCCGCGGTCGCGGGGTTCGTCCTCGCCCTGCCCCCGGTTCTGGTCGTCACCGCGTTCGTGGGGCTGCCCGTTCTTCTGGCGCTCGCGTTCAGCGTGGGCTTCACCGGCGGCCTCAACGAGGTCGTCGCGGCGGTGGGCCAGAACGTCCACCGTGCCGACGGCGCCATGCCCACCTTCGCCGCCTACGGCGACGTCTTCGTCACACCGGAGTTCTGGGACGATCTGGCTCTGACCCTCGCGGTGACGGTGGTCAGCACGGTCGTCGTGCTCCTGCTGGCCGGCGGCGTGGGCCTCTACCTCCGCCTTCGCGGCGGCTGGCTCGCCCGGCTGCTGTCGACGGTGGCGATCGTGCCGCTGTTCATCCCGGTCGTCATCGCCTCGTGGGCGATCTTGACCTTCACCTCCGCCGACGGATTCATCCGCACCCTCTGCGCCCGGTTCGGCATCGACGGGCCGGTCTGGTCGTACTCCGTCGTGGCGATCGTGCTCGGCTCGGCGTGGACCTCGCTCCCGTTCGCCGTGCTGATGATCACCTCGGGGCTGCAGTCGATTCCCGATGCGCTCATCGATGCGGCGCGGGATGCCGGGGCCGGCACCGGCCGCATCGTGCGCACCATCCTGCTGCCGATGAGCGCCGTGCCCATCGTCATCGCCGTCACCTTCACGGCCATCGGCGTGATCGGCTCGTACACGGTGCCCTACTTCACGGGAGCGAACGCGCCCACCATGCTCGGGGTGGCCATCGCCAACTACTTCACCTCGTACAACCAGCCGCAGCAGTCGTTGGTCATGGCCTTCGTGGTCTTCCTGATCGCGTCGGGAATCGGCGCCCTCTACGTCTGGGCCAACTTCCGCTCCGCACGCCGGGAAGGACGGGTCTGATGTCGGCTCTGCTCGCTCGCGCGCTCCGTGGCGGCGCCATCGCGGTGTTCGCGCTCGTGCTCCTCGTGTTCGTCCTCGGGCCCATCGTCTGGCTGGGCGCCCACGCCTTCGCCGAGAGCTGGACCTACCCGCATCTGCTCCCCGACGGCTGGACGCTGCGGTGGTGGTCGGCGGTGGTCGCCGATCCTGCTCTCGGCGCCTCCATCCAGAACTCGCTGATGATCACGCCGATCGTGGTTCTCGTGTCGGCCGTGGTGTGTCTTCCGGCCGCGTACGCGTTCGCCCGGTTCGAGTTTCCCGGTCGGCGGCTCTTCCTGATCGGGCTGTTCGCGACGAATGCCTTCCCCAAGATGGGCCTGTTCGCCACCCTGGCGTCGCTGTACTACGCGCTGGGCCTGATGAACACCACGGCCGGCGTCGTGGTGGTGCAGCTGCTCGGCACGATCGTGTTCATGACGTGGATCCCGTCGGCCGCGTTCTCCGCGGTACCGCGAGCACTCGAAGAGGCCGCACGGGATGCCGGGGCCTCTCGCCTCCGTGTGTTCTTCACCGTGACGCTGCGCATGGCGCTTCCCGGCATCCTGGTCGGCGCGGTGATGGCCTTCCTCGCCGCCTTCGACGAGGCACAGGGCACGTACCTGGTCGGTGCCCCCGACATCCTCACCATGCCGACGCAGATGTACACGCTCGTCCTCAACTATCCGAAACAGGTCGCCGCAGTGTTCTCGATCTTGCTCGCCGTCCCGTCGGTCGTCCTCCTCTTGGCCGTCCGTAAGCACGTCATGGGTGGTCAGCTCGCCGAAGGTTTCCAGCTCAAATGAAGGAGTATCCCGTGATCGCCCTCTCCGATCCCCGCGTCAGCGACCCCGCTGCCGACGCGGCCACCCCGTCGGCCGGAGCCGGTCTGCAGCTGCGCGCGCTCACCAAAGTGCTGGGCGGGCGCACGATCATCGACAGCCTCGATCTGACCGTCGAGCGCGGCGAGCTCGTTTCGCTGCTCGGCCCGTCGGGCTGCGGCAAGACGACGACTCTGCGGATGATCGCCGGCTTCCTCACCCCCGACACCGGCGACATCCTCATGGCCGGCCGCGACGTCACCCGCTGTGGACCCGACCGCCGCCCGAGTGCGATGGTCTTCCAGAACTACGCGCTGTGGCCCCACATGACCGTCATGAAGAACGTCGCCTATCCGCTGCGCGTGCGACGCCGTCCCCGCGCCGAGGTCACCGAGCGCGTCGACGCCGTGCTCGCCCTCGTCAACCTCCTGCACCACAAGGACTCTCGTCCGCCGCAGATCTCCGGCGGAGAGCAGCAGCGGGTCGCGCTCGCCCGCGCGCTCGTGCAGGAGCCCGAACTGCTGCTGCTCGACGAGCCGCTCAGCAACCTCGACGCGCAGCTACGGGTCAAGGTGCGGGAGGAGATCCGTGAGCTCCAGCAGCGCCTGGGCATCACCACGGTGATCGTCACGCACGACCAGGAGGAGGCGATGTCGATCTCCGACCGCGTCGCCGTGATGAACTCCGGACGCATCGAGCAGTTCAGCACTCCGGTCGAGCTCTACCGGCATCCGGCGACCGAGTTCGTCGGCACCTTCATCGGCGCGCTCAACCGTTTCGACGGCACCTTCGACGGCGAGCGGATTGGCCCCGGCGTCGGCGTCGTCGGCGTGCGCCCCGAAGACGTCGTGTACTCCGCAGAGCGCCGCGCCGGGGCCGTGCCCGCCGTCGTCGAGCGCGTCGTGCCGCACGGTCACTTCCACGAGGTGCGTCTGCGCCGCGACGACGTGACGGTGAATGCGTTCGTATCGGGGCTGCCTCCGATCGTGGGCGATGTGGGCTTCGCGACCATCGGCTCGGCGCTGATCTACCGCGACGGACACCTCGTGCGCCGCGTCGAGACGGCAGCGTGCTGATGGCGCCGCACCCGGGCGCCACGCGCGCGTGCGCGCACCGCGGCGACTCTGCGGTGCTGCGTGAGAACACGCTGCCCGCCATCCGCTCGGCCATCGACAAGGGCGCGGCGTTCGTCGAGATCGACGTGCGGCTCACGGCCGACGGCGACGTCGTGGTCCTGCACGACGCGACCCTCGAGCGTCTCTGGGGCGATGACCGCCCGATCGAGGCCGTCACGACGGCGGAGCTTGCCCTCTTCGGGGATGCCGATCAGCGCCCGCCGTTGCTGCGTGAGGTCATCACCGAGTTCGCCGCGACACCCAGCCGCCTCGTGATCGACATGGACGACCCACGGTTTGCCACCGCCGCGTACGAGGTGGCGGCGGCATCCGGTGTCGTCGTCGACTGGTGCGGTCACCTCGACGCGATGCGGGTACTGCGCACGCTCTCGGGCGAGGCGCGGCTCTGGCTGCCGTGGCGGTCGGTGAGGCCACCACTTGCGGCCGACCTCGCCGAGCTGACGCCCGTCACGGTCAACGCGCCGTTCGTGCTCGTCGGCCAGGACTTCGTCTCGGCCGTGCACGATCTCGGTCACACGGTCACCGCGTGGACGGTGGACGACGACGCCGACCTCGCCCGCGCGGTGCGGATCGGCATCGACACCGTGACCAGCAACCGACTCGATCGGCTGCAGACGATGATCGCCGGAGCTCCCGTCGGAGCCGGCGTCGGAGAGGATGTCCGATGAACCCCGATGAGCTGGCCGCCGCGCACGCCGTCGCGCTCGACCTCGGCGCGTGGGCGAGCGCCGAAACCCGGGCCTACCGCGTCGCCGACGTGGACACCAAGGCCCACCCGGCCGACCTCGTGACCGAGCTCGACCGGGCGATCGAACGCCGCGTGCGATCTGTGATCGCGGAGCGCTTTGCGGGGCACGCCTTTGTCGGCGAGGAGTACGGCGGCACGGCCGTCGCGGGAAGGCCCACCTGGTACCTCGACCCGGTCGACGGCACCACGAACCTCGCCAACGGCGTTCCGTGGACGTCGTTCTCCCTGGCGCTGGCGATCGATGACCGCCCCCTCCTCGGGGTGGTCGCCGACCCCTGGCGCGACATCGTCTTCGATGCGCGCGCCGGCGAAGGCGCGCGCCAGAACGGCGCGCAGCTCGTCATCGGGGAGACGGCGACGCTGCGGGGAGGTGTTGTCAGCACCGAGCTGGCCGGCCACGAGGCGTGGCGCGGAATGCATGAGCTCTCGCTCGCGCTGACCGACAGCTTCTGCACGCTGCGCGTGATGGGCTCAGGCACGCTCACCCTGGTCGGTCCGGCCGCGGGGCGCGGGGCGGGCGCGATCGTGCACCGGTTCAGCCCCATCGATCACCTGGCGGCGGTGCTGATCGCGCATGAGGCGGGCGCGCAGGTCTGGGACGAGGCCGGGCGGCCGAGCCTCTTTCCCGCGTACGGCGGTGTCATGGTGGCGGCGCCCGGGGTGGCCGATGAGCTTTTCGGCGCTTGGCACACGGCCCTCGGCCGGGATCGGGCGTGAGCGACTCTCGATAGGATGGGGTGTACCGGCATCCCCGGTGCAACCGTCCGAAAACGGGGGAGCATGACATGCCAGGCATCGTGATCGTCGGCGTCCAGTGGGGAGACGAGGGCAAGGGCAAGGCCACCGACCTGCTCGGTGAGCGCACCGATTGGGTCGTCAAGTTCAACGGCGGCAACAACGCGGGTCACACGGTCGTCATCGGCGACGAGAAGTACGCGCTGCACCTGCTGCCCTCCGGCATCCTGTCTCCCGGCGTCAACGCGGTGATCGGCAACGGCGTGGTCGTCGACCTGGAGGTGCTGTTCGCCGAGCTGTCGGCTCTGAACGCCCGCGGTCTCGATACCTCCCGCCTGAAGATCAGCGCGAACGCGCACGTGATCACCCAGTACCACCGCACGCTCGACAAGGTCACCGAGCGCTTCCTCGGCAAG
>CAUPYO010000092.1:0-7384 GCA_963515565.1 uncultured Microbacterium sp. | reverse complement strand
ATGTAGTTGACAACGTTCTGCGCCGTGGGGACGAATATCCCCAACCGAGCGAGAACTGGGTAGGTAGCTCGCATTTCCTCCGACACGCGTCCTTGCTGAAGGGTCGCTAGCTTTACGTCGCTTCGGGCGCGACGAAGAACTTCTTCGGCATAAAAAGGTCCGTGCTCGGCGAGAACGTCGATCAGACTTTCGATCCCTTCAGACGAGTCGACGCTCGCGAGGTTAGATCCTGGCATGTCGAGCACATCAAGGTAGTGAGGCAGTCGCGCCAGTACCTGTCGCAGGGCTGAGGGTGATCGGCGCCCGATCGAATCCAAACCAACCCGCCCTTTCGCCCCAGCGAGCGAAGCGAGGTTCTCGCGCGTCATGGCGAACTGGCCACGGTCGCCGACCGCGCGACGAGCATCGTGACTCAACGTCGATAGCTTCGGAACGACCGCGGCAGTCCGCACTAGAAGCTCGGCTACGGCGCGCGCAGCGCCGGCATGAATGCGTCCGCCGATACCTGGCATTGAGGCGTTGGCCACAGCAGTCACGACGCGCTCAACGTTCGGGTTCACTTCGTACTCCACGTCCGGATCCATCGCGATCATCGCTTCGCCCATGAGCTTCGTGCGGGATCGCTCGGGCAGTTCTCCCTCAGACGCGATCAGCTCCGTTACCCAGGGAGCTGCTCCGGCAAGCCTGCTAACGAAGATCTCGGGCTTCTTGCCGTCGGCGAGGTAGCGGATGGCGAATTCGCGAGCGCCTTCAATCTGACTCGTCGCTATGAGGCCGATCAGCTTGTCCAACGCGCTGCCCTCTACAAGGTGATCAACGATCGAGACGTTGAGGGCGCTGACCTCGCCGAGGAAGTCGTCACCAACCTTGGCTCTAATCTCGCGAATGTCTCCTTCGCTGAGTTCGTAGAGCATCGAGGCCTGACGGCGCCCAATGAATTTCACGCGATAGGTTTGCGCCGCAGCACTGACCAACGCACCCTCGTACACGCTGGTGTAGAGGACATAGTCGGAGTCGAGATGTCCACTGCGGGCCAAGTCGAGCCCAAAGTCACTCTGCAGAACGTCCCGAGCGAGACTATCAAAGTCGATATCTTCGGCCTCCGCCTGGAGCGTTAGCCCCATGCCTAAGAAACGTGTGTCGGTTAGCCGCTGACCTAGGTTGGACTGCCGCAGGTCACGTCTTTTGTCGCGCAGATCAGCAAGAGCCTCGACCTCCGACCGTTGGGTTGTGGTGATCCAATTGGCGGCCGGTAAGTCAGCCGGCAGTGCCGCATCGATATAACTCCGCAGAGCTACTGCTCGGCTCGAGTCAGCGAACGAACATTCGAGATCCGCTTCCGCCTCTTTGTCGAGATACCGCCAGAACCGAAGTGAACCGAGATCTGAGGGCGCGAAAGTTTCGGACCCGACGGTGACTTCGGCGAGAGCCCCACGCGGCCCCCGACGCGAAGCGAGGAGTTCGAGAAGCACGCCGAGTCGTTCGCCAGCTTCGGCCGCTCGTGACGAGACCGCCGCACTTTGCTCAATGCTGGTTGCCATCACCGCGATCTCGTGGTCGAGCCCCGCGAGGCGCTGCGTCACGGCGGTATCGAGTTTGGTGAAAAGGCCGTCAAGCTTGCTGCCCCCGAACTGGATCCGCTCGAAGTCGGCCGGAAACGCTTGCTTATAGAGGACCATCGCGAACAGTCGGTTGCGGTCGAGTTCGATGACGCCATTGCGAACGAGCCGGTCGAGGAAGACGAGGTACTCGTTTCGAATGGTTCGAATAACTCGCATGTCAGGGAAATAGCGACCCGCGAGGCTCACCAGTGCCGGATCGGGACGTTCTTCCTCGGGAAGCGATTCGAGTTCCTTCGCGAGAAGCCCACCTCCTACCTCCGTTGAGGCGAAAGGGACGATTGGGATGATCAGGTCGAAGAACTTCGAGCGATCCGATGCGGCGCCCGCGTCTCCCTCCAGCAGCGCGCGGCTCCCCTCTGGCCTAGCGAAGATGCTGTCGCGCACGGCGTAGATGAACGTGACCGGTCGCGTGACTGATGACGAGTTGTTGAGCAGGAGATTCAACTCCCGCAGCGCCACGAAGATGCCTCGGTTCGCAAACCGGTCGAGGTCTTCGAAAATCACGACCCTCGTCTTGGTACGACCGAAAAAGTAGACGATTTCGTCGAGATACTGATCGAAAAAGTTCTGTGAGGGATCGTCGCGTGATAGACGAAACTCGCCAACTGACACTTCTCGGATGTGGACATGAGAGATCGCCCACTGTACAAAAACGAGGCCCCCGAAGAGTAGAAGCGTATCCAGGACGAAAGCGACCAGCCCCCATTCAGTCACTAGAGCCCACGATGGGGGTGCCGGCCACCCCTCGCTCATAAGTGCGAAAGGCGTATCGAACCCGTAGACGGAGGCAAGCATCGAGCCCAGAACAGCGAGAACACCCGCAAAGATAACCGCACGAGCCCAGTCGAGCGGTCGAATGCGATTTAGCCGCGACCGAGGGAGTTCAGCGGGCTTCGCGGCATAGAGGAGGCGCTTGACGATCTCCTTCTGCAACGCTTCTGTGACTGCCCCCTCGGAGGCTATGCCGCGCTCTAGACCCTGCGAGCGGAACGCCGTCGCTGAGTTATCGATGGTGGCAAGACTTATCTCTACAGCAGCGCCTCGCCTGCGGCGGAGCTCCACGAGAACGCTGCTCTTGCCGCTCCCATACGGCCCTGCCAGAGCGACGTTTCGAGGTGGGTCGTCGCGGTCGAGTTCCGCGGTCAGGAGCTGAAGATAGCCACCGTGCGCCTCGGATCGGAATTCAGGACGGAGTTCGATCAAGTCGAGAGGACGCGGGTCTTCGCGGCTGAGCACGCCGACGATCAGTTGGCATGTTTCGACAATCCACCGCCACCGCCTCGCCCTTGGCGCCGTAGGTGTCCGGATCGATTCAGTCGCAGACAATCCCTGATCTCCTAATCCGGCGGACGAGCGAGGTCGCGCCATCGATGGCTTCGCTCGCTTCAACGCAGCGAACCGAGCTCACTTCCACTGGCGTCTCCGCGACCCGTCGCGGTCTCTGACGTAAGTGTCGCCATCCGAAGACCTGAGCAGCGGTGGCGCCCCAGATCACACACTAGGGCGAGATAGGGCGTAAACGCCGCTAACCAGGGGGAATCGCGGCGAAGGCAATTGGGTCGGGGTGAAACCCCGGGTCGCGACGTGAGCCGCAGCTCGGTGCGCTGTCGGTATTGCGTAGCGCGTAGGGACCGAGCGACATCAATGGAGATGAGTCCGCATGCGCCGGGTAGCGTGAGGTTGTCATCGCGGCGATCCGGGCGGTCCCGACGACGTAGTCAAGGACCGTCCATCCCAGTTGGTGGCCGCTACACCCCCATCCCGCGTCCCGCACTCGGCGCGCCCACCACCGGCCCGGTCGCCATCGCCGCCAAGTCCCGCGCCCGCGCCGCACGCCGCATTTCTGCCTGAGCCGCGCGTACCGCATCCTGCATCGTCAGCTCCGGCGTACCGCGCTGCATCGACTCGGCGAGGCGCTCGCGGGCTGCTGCATCCGTCCGCGCGACCACGATCGCGACGTTGTGCAGCCGCCCGCGCGTGAGGCCGACGTACAGTCCCGCCGCGTCCACATCCGGCCCGACCACGGAGGCGTCGGCGGTGTCGCCCTGCACTCCATGCACCGTCGACGCGTAGGCGAGCTGCAGGTGCTCCCGCGCATACTCGGCAGATACTCGCCGCAACTCGCCGCTGTCGCCAACCGACACAAGATCGACGAACTCCTCACGGATGCCGCGCACGATCCACTGCGCACGATTCTCGACGCCCGTGAGTCGGTCATTCCGGCGGGTCTGGACGGTGTCGCCGACCAGGATGCGCTGTTCGGCCATGCCCCAGGCGACGAGGCCAGCAGAGAGCTCGCCGTGATCAACTCGCCGCTGCTGGATCGCGTCGTTGATGGCATCAGCCTCAGCATTGGTACCGGAAACCAACGTCACCCGCTTGCCGCGCCCGTGCCACTCGAAGTACGCATCGATCATCCGCTCACGCGCCGCGTCATGATGATCGACCCGCTCGACGTGACCGCGATCCGCGAGCTCACCGGCAACCGCCAATGCATGCTCGCGATCACTCGCGTCTCGCAGCCGCAGCGTGAGCGCCGCGTACTCGGGATCGCGGAACCGATGCACCGTATCGAGCTCTACCGCTGCATTCGCGTGCCGAATCGCCGAACCCATCGCACCCGCATGCCCGACCGGCAACGCCTGGTGCGGGTCACCGACGAACGCGAGCCCGACACCCTGTTCGATCGCGAGGTCGACGAGCGCGTTCGCGGTCTGCAGGTCGACCATGCCCGCTTCATCGACCACGATCCGATCGCGAGAACGCAACAGGTACTGCGCCGGCCCGCCATATGCGACGCCCGTGCTGCGGTCGACCTCACCCACACGCAGTCGTGTCCACACCTTCGCGCCCGCCTGATCGGCACCCCACCGGTAGCCGTGGTCGGCGAGCAGTGCATGAATACTGGATGCCGCGGCCCCGACCTCGCGAGACGCCACCAACGCCGCTTTCCGGGTAGGAGCGACGACGAGCATCTGCCGCCGTTGAGCCCGCAGCGCTGCGAACGCAACACGCAGCATCGTCGTCTTGCCTGTGCCAGCGGGGCCGACGACCGTGACGAGCCCGTCAGTCCCGGCGATAGCGCACGCGGCGACGCTTTGCGAAGCATCCAGTGGCGAGATGTCGTCGCTCGATGCGAACCGATGCAACTCGTTCGGCAGGAGCGAGCGGCCGGGCCGGGCGAGCACGTCAAGGCGTCCGGCGAGACGCATCTTGGCCCGCACCGTCTCGGTGGCCATGAAGGCCTTCACGTGTGCGGGCGGAACCTCCGCAACGAGTCGATAGACGGCCTTCGCGGCGCGCGTCGTGATCTCGACGATCACACCGTCGAGCTGATCGCGCGGCGCAACGATGCCGGTGCGTGAGAGCGCGCGCGTTGCGCCGGCGCGGATATCGAAGGTGCTGAACCGCCCGCCACATGATGCGGACCGTTCGTCCGCATCGACGATCGCCGCAGCAGCGAGCAGATCCAGATCGACGGCGTGCAGGACGGTCGGCGCGACTGCAATCGGTGCACGCGCGGTGATCAGGCTCGGATCGATCGCCGCGATCTCGTCACGGACGCGCGACTCCCATGACATCTCGTCGAGGTCGGCCGGCCTGTTCGGTCGCGCTACCGCCCACGCGCGTCGGTCGATCTGTTGCAGTACCTCTGCGCTCGGCGCCGATCCGGCGTGGGCCGCCGACCACTCCGCGATCAGACCCGCGCGGTTCGCCTCGATCTGCGTAGACCGGCGCGAGAGCGGGCGGACGGCGCGGGCGAGTTCGGCGATCTCGCCCGAGTCGTCGAGCCTGTACCCGTGACGCGCAAGGGCGGCGATCCACGCGGGATCTGTGCGGGCCGCGAGTTCGCCTTCGGCGTTGATGACCGTGTGTAGCTTCATCGCAACGCGCGAGTCGAGGTTCGACCACTTGCCGTCCGCACCGAGCACCTTGATGTTCAGCCAGAGGTAGCGGTGGCTGTGCGGGTCGAGCGCCCTGGATCGACGGTGCTGCAGCTCGACGACCTCGATGCGCGTGATCTCCTCGCGGACGAGCCCGCCATGCCCGCGCCGCGCGTTGAGCTCGGTCTGCCAGGTGAGCAGGATGCGCTCACGCAGCCGGTCTTGGAGTGCCTCGAACTCGTCTGCGAGCTCGGGATGCAGCAGCGCCGCGATGCTGTACGACTTCGGGTGGTTGAGCGTCCCGTCGAGCAGAAGGTCGGCGTCGGGAGTCAGCCGCTGGTGTCCCCGCTCCTCGCCAGTGATGGGGTCGTGCCCGGTGAGCCAGACACGAAGGCCGCCGGCCGTGAGTTGGTCGGTCGTGATGACGCCGTTGTCGACGATGAACCGAGAGACGGTGGAGTCGGATGCTGCGCCATAAGCCTCGAGCGCGTCGGCGCCCGTCGAGTGGGACCTGTGGGCGTCGCACGTGCCCTCGAGAGCGTACGAGATCGCGTGTCGAACCCCACGGGATTCGACACCTCGCTTCCACCGCTCAAGGTCTCCTCGCATGGCGCCAGAGTAGGCTGAGTTTTCGCGGTTATCCAGGGGTTTTTGTGCGTTGCACTTAACTGTAGCAAAGCGGTTTCAAACGGCGTCGCCCACCATCGGTGCCTGCGTGCATCGCGCTGTTGCTCTTGTCCGACTGGGCCTCAGTGCTCGAGCTGCCTCTCTCTCGGTCGAGGGCGAGAGCCACGCGACTGATGAGACAGTCTCAGTCGAGTCGTTTGGTTGCCGGGCGAAAGTTCCTTCGAAGTCTCTCTTTAGATGCAAAGCGCCGTCGAAGATCCTGGTCATCCGGCGGTGTCGTCCGCGGCGGACGAAGGTTGAGGACCACTCCGACTTCGGCGACCTGCGCGGCGAGCTCGTAGCTGATCTGGCGAACCGGCAGATTGACGCGTTGTCTCGAGTTCGGCCACAGCGTAGCCAAGGTGCCTTGGGCCTTCCGCTTTACATCACGCGCAACGCGATGCATCGTCGAGGACAACTCGGGCTCAGTCACAAGCACCACGACGAAAAGGTGGCCCAGACCGCCGAACGAGAAGCTGCGGACCGCAAGACTCGTGTCGCCGTCAACCGTGACTGCGCTGTAGTGACCTCCCGCAAAGATATAGCCAGCGTCGTTGTGTCCAAGGAGCAAGTGCACGTCGCTCGGGGGTCGCCGGAGGCGACGAAATTCTGGGTAGCGTCGCGCGGGCAGCCCGTGCTGGAGTCGCTGACCCCACATTCCGACGAGCGCGGCTCTGTATAGCGATGCGGCGAGCGGGCGCACCTCGTTCGCGGATACGTAGAGTCGCCTCCGAAAGGCGAGATCAAGCGCGACTCGCTTCGCTTCTACGTCGATGTCACGCAGCCAAACGTTGTTGCAGCGAGCGCAGATTCCATCGAACTTCTTGTCGAACTGGGAGAGGTTTTCGATGCGTCTCGTCGATTCGCCGTCGTAGTCATGGTTCTGAGTGATCAGTCCGTTGACGCGGGGAAAGTAGTCACCCCAGTCCTCGGGCAACCAGTGCTCCCTGGTGAACGGTCCCTCGGAGTCGCCGCAGAACGGGCATACCCGCTTAGCGCTAATCGGCCCACTCCTCGTCTGCGAGCGGTGCCTCATTGAGTTCGTCGCGGCGGGCTCGCCAGTCGGGGAGGTAGTCGTCCATGAGGGCGACGAAGCGGTCGTTGTGGGTTCGTTCGTGGAAGTGGGTCAGCTCGTGAACGATGATGTACTCCATGCACCGCGGGTTCTTCTTCGCCAGTTAGTGGTTGAGCCAGATCTTCCTTGAGTCAGAG
>CAUPYO010000091.1:0-7466 GCA_963515565.1 uncultured Microbacterium sp. | reverse complement strand
GTCCTTCGGCCCAGTCCGGCGTCGTCGGCAGCAGCTGCCAGTCGTCGAGTCGATCTGATGCCGGGGCGCTCGGCGGGCCCGCGATCTCGCGGGGTTCGGGGAGCGGCTCGCGCGGTGCCGGCAGCTGCTGGCATGCACGCCAGAACGGAGTGAAGACGCCGTAGGGGGTGCCGGCCCCGGTGCGCACCGTCCACGGCTCGAACAGCAGCGACGCGGCGAAGGAGCCCACCTCGATCCCGGCGTCACGCAGCGATTGCTTGAGCCCGGTGTCGACCTCGCGCTCGGGCGCGCTGTAGCGCCGATTCCAGAACACCGCCCCGGCCCCCGTCTCCGCCACGAGCGCCGGGATCACCTCGGATGCGGCGCCCTGTCGCAGGACGAGGAGCGACCCTTTCCCGCGAAGGCGCGCGCCCAACTCGGCCAGCGAGTGGTGCAGCCACCAGCGCGCCGCTGCGCCGAGCGGGCGAATGCCCGGCGAAACCTCGTCGAGCACGTAGACCGCGATCACCGGGCCGCCACGATCGAACCCGGCGCGCAGCGCCGGGTTGTCGGCGAGACGGAGGTCGTCGCGGAGCCACACGAGGCTGGGGGATGCCGGCATGTCTCTATCGTGACGTGCGCCGAGACCTCCGGCGAGACCTTGCGCGCCGCGGGCGCGTGGGGGTAGAGGATTCAGGCCGGCCGTGCGTCCGCCTCGCGCGCGGCGATGACCCTGCCGGCGACGAGGGTGGCATTGAGCGCACGCGGAAAGCCGCAGTAGACGGCCGCGTGCAGCAGCGTCTCGACGACTTCGGCGGCCGTCACCCCCGCGGTGAGCGCCGCGTTGACGTGCACCTCCAGCTGTGGCTCGCAATCGCCCAGGGCGGTGAGGATGCCGAGGGTCACCAGCTGCCGATCGCGAGCGGCCAGCCCCGGTCGCGGGTAGATCTCGCCGTATCCCCACGCCACCGTCTGGTGCGCCAGTTCGGGCGACACCTGCGCGAGCGCCTCGATGACGTCGAGACCGCTCTGGCCGTGGAGCTTTTCGAGCACGCTCATTCCCTGCTCGAAACGCCGCTGCCGCTCGTCGCTGTCCACGCAGACCCCTTCCGTGCTGCTCGACCAGGCCGTCCTGCGCGACCCGGTGCTGTCTGCACGGACGTTAGCGCCCGCACCTGTGCGCCGATTATCGATGCGGCGGAGGTCAGAGGGCGGCGGCGGTGTGCCCGGCGGGCACGGCCAGCTGCAGTGCGCCGGCGTGGATGCGCACGTCGACCGACGTCGCCTCGCCGAACTCGTCGCCGTCGAGCTGCACCGGTGTGGGGCCGCTGGCGGCGATCTGGATGCCGGTGCCGCGCGCGTACCGGATGGAGTTGTCGCGGGTGCGCAGCCGCAGGATGCGCCGGCCCGCCCGGAACTTTCGCAGCACGCTGTTGTCCCATGC
This sequence comes from uncultured Microbacterium sp., assembly GCA_963515565.1. Lineage (GTDB taxonomy): Bacteria > Actinomycetota > Actinomycetes > Actinomycetales > Microbacteriaceae > Microbacterium. The sequence goes on along the minus strand of CAUPYO010000091.1, from coordinate 6,043 downwards.
CACCCGGCGCCATACGGCGAGCCAGCCGAACGCGGTCTTGGGCTGGAAGATCGCGATGTCGAGCTGGCCGTCCGCCACCGAGGCCTCGGGGATGAGCTCGAGTCCCGCGGGAAGCGAACCGCAGTTCGCGAAGAGCACGCTCTGCACGCTCGCTCGGTGCATGCGGTGGCCTTCGACTTGATACATCACCGAGAAGGGTTTCGCCTTGACGAGCGAGCGGGCCGCGCCGTCGACGTACGCCACCCAGCCGACCTTCTTCTTCAGGTCGCCGCTGGTGTTGGCGATCATCGCGGCATCCAGACCCATGCCGCCCATCACGACGAACGCGCGCTCTTCGCGCCTGCCGTCGGGGCGCAGCATGTCGGCGAAGCCCACGTCGATCGCGCGCACATCGCCGGCGAAGGTCGCGGCGATCATCGCGTCGGGGTCGGCCAGCGGGAGCTGGAGGTTGCGCGCGAGCAGGTTGCCGGTGCCGCTGGGCACGATCGTCAGGGCGACTCCCGATCCGGCTGCGGCTTCGCTCACCGCCCGCACGGTGCCGTCGCCTCCGGCGACGAGCAGTGCGGCGGCACCGGCATCGATCGCCTCGCGGGTCAGCCCATCACCCAGTTCGTCGACCGTCGTCGCATAGAAGAGGGGCTCACCCCACCCCGCATCGGCGGCGTGGCGGGCCACGCTCGCGCGCAACTGTTCGGCATCCACTTTGATCGGGTTGTAGACGAGCGCGGCGCGGCGAGACGCCGCATCTCCGGCGGAGGAGGCGGCGTCAGCGGGGGACATGCCGCTAAACATACCGGGCGGGGTCAGACCGGGGCCGCGGAGGGGGTGCGGGCTTGACAACTAGACTCTGTGGGGTGATCGATCTCGCTCTTCTTCGCGACCACCCGGACCTCGTCAAGCGTTCTCAGCAGGCGCGCGGGGAGTCGGCCGACACCGTCGATGACGCGCTCGAGGCCGACCGCTCGCGTCGCGCCGCGATCACCGCATTCGAGGAGCTGCGGGCTGCGCAGAACGCTCACGGCAAGACGGTCGCCGCCGCTCCCAAGGAGGACAAGCCCGCGCTCGTCGCGCAGGCCAAGGAGCTCAGCGATCGGGTGAAGGCCGCCCAGCAGGCGGTGACCGCTGCCGAAGAGACAGCCGAAGCGGCCCTCGCACGCATCGAGAACATCGTCATCGACGGTGTTCCGGCCGGCGGCGAAGAAGACTTCGTGACGCTGCGGACACACGGCGAACCGGCATCCTTCGACTTCGAGCCGCTCGATCACCTGGCTCTCGGCGAGAAGCTCGGCGCCATCGACATGGAGCGCGGCACCAAAGTGTCGGGCAGTCGCTTCTACTTCCTCACCGGCATCGGCGCGCGCCTCGAGTACGCGCTCATGTCGCTCGGTCTGCAGCGCGCCATCGACGCGGGGTTCATCCCGATGATCCCGCCGACGCTGGTGCGTCCCGAGATCATGCGCGGCACGGGATTTCTCGGTCAGCACGCCGACGAGGTCTACAAGCTCGAGGCCGACGACCTGTACCTCGTGGGAACGAGCGAGGTGCCGCTGGCGGGGTACCACATGGGCGAGATCCTCGATCTGACCGCGGGTGCCAAGCGCTACGCCGGGTGGTCGACGTGCTATCGCCGTGAGGCCGGTTCGTACGGCAAGGACACCCGCGGCATCATCCGCGTGCATCAGTTCAACAAGCTGGAGATGTTCGTCTACACGACTCCTGAGGATGCCGAGGCGGAGCACCTGCGCCTGGTCGCCGTGCAGGAGCAGATGCTGCAGGACCTCGGTCTGAGCTACCGCGTCATCGACGTCGCGGCCGGCGACCTCGGCTCCAGCGCCGCCCGCAAGTACGACGTCGAGGCCTGGGTCCCCACCCAAGGCTCGTACCGCGAGCTCACCTCGACCAGCAACTGCACGACCTACCAGGCGCGCCGCCTGGACGTGCGGTACCGTCCGCCGGTGGATGGCGGAGGAGTCGGCAAGACCGCGCCGGTGGCCACCCTCAACGGGACTCTTGCGACCACGCGCTGGATCGTGGCGCTACTCGAGACCCACCAGCGCGCCGACGGCTCGGTGCTCATCCCCGAGGTGCTGCGGCCCTACCTCGGCGGCCTCGAGGTGGCGGAGTCGATCGCATGAGCACCGCGCGCGCCGAGGACCGGTTGCCGCCCACGGGGGCGGTCGAGGTCGTGGGTGCGCCGGAGGCGGCCCACCTGGTCGATGACCTCGCCACGGATGCCGAGAACCCAGCGGTCGCAACGGAGCGCCTGCTCATCGCGCTCGATGTCGACGGCACCGTGCTCCTGGAGGACGAGACGCTCAGTCCCGGGGTGGTGGATGCCATCGCTCACGCCCACCGCGCCGGCAACGAGGTGATGCTGGCCACCGGGCGCAGCTGGGAAAGCACCCGCGGCATCCAGCATGTGCTCGACCTCGCCCCCGAGTACGCGGTCTGCTCCAACGGTGCGGTCATCATGAAGCGGGTGGGCGGCGACTTCGGCGACGAGAGCCGCTACGAGCGCTTCCACGTCGAGACGTTCGATCCCACCGAGGTCGTCGGCCTGCTGCGTGAGCACCTGCCCGACGCGCGCTACATGGTCGAGCTCGCCGACGGCGCACGGCTGTACACCGAGCAGCTCGACGATTGGAACCTGGCGCACGCCCGCCGTGTCGACTTCACCGAACTGGTCGCGCAGCCGGTGTGCCGCGTCGTGGTCGTCTCTCCCGACGACACCAACGGCGACTTCCTCTCGCTGGTCGAGCGGATCGGTCTCAACAAGGTCTCGTACGCGGTCGGGTGGTCGGCGTGGCTCGACATCGCGCCGCACGGCGTCGACAAGTCGACCGCCCTCGAACGGGTGCGCACGTGGCTGGGTGTCGAGCCCGAGCGGGTGCTCGTGATGGGTGATGGTCGCAACGACCTGGGCATGTTCCGCTGGGCGCTCGAGCACGGCGGCCGCGCCATCGCGATGGGACAGGGGCCCGACGAGGTGCGCCGCGAGGCCGGTGAGGTGACGGCATCCGTCCACGCCGGCGGGGTCGCCGACATCCTTCGCCGGCTCTGAGGGCACCGGGAGAACCGCGGGTTGCTTTCAGCGCCCACCCAGCCATGGGCGCAATGATGGGCGTCGTCCGTCTACTAGACTCGACGCCAGTCTGAGGGATGCCGCGGCATTCGTCAGGGAGGGTTGTCCGAGCGGCCGATGGACCCGGTCTTGAAAACCGGTGGGCAGCAATGTCCCGTGGGTTCGAATCCCACACCCTCCGCTGAAGCGGTGACATCCGCTGTCGAAAGGTTCCCCGTGAGTTCACGCCCCGAGCGCCCTCGTCGGCAGCCCGTCGCCCGTCACGGCATCCTGAAGTCGCCGCACCCGCTGTCTCAGGTTCTCGCAGTGCTGGCCGCCGTCGTCGTGGTGGCCGTGGTCAGCACGAGCGCCGTCGGGGCTTTCTACGTGTGGGATGCCGCCAATGCGGTGCAGGCTGCGGGTGTCTCGATCGGCGATGACGACGAGCAGCTGCCGCCCACGCTGGGCGAGATCGAGGGCGGCGTCAACATGCTCGTCGTCGGCACCGACTCGTGCGAGGGGCCCAACGCCGCTCTGTCTGGTGCCTGCCAGAACGGCGACACCGAGGGTGAGCGCAACGACGTCACGATGCTCGTGCACATCTCGGACGAGCCCCGTCGCGTTACGGTCGTCTCGTTCCCCCGCGACATGATCGTGCCGATCCCGTCGTGCACGGGCCCGGACGGCACGCAGTACTCCGCGATGAGCGGCCAGATGCTCAACGCGTCGTACATGTACGGCGGGCTGTCGTGCACCGTCGCGACCATCGAGAAGCTGACGGGCATCGACATCCAATTTGCGGCCGCGACCCGCTGGACGGGCGTCATCGCGCTGTCCGATGCGATCGGCGGCGTCGACGTCTGTGTCGCCGACGACATCAGCGACGGCAACACCGGTCTCAACCTCACCAAGGGAAACCACACGCTCCAGGGTGCGCAGGCGCTGCAGTTCCTGCGCATCCGCCACGGCATCGGCGACGGCTCCGACCTCGGGCGTATCTCGAATCAGCAGCAGTTCCTCAGCTCGATGGTGCGAAAGCTCCAGTCCGGTGGTGTGCTGAGCAACCCCGCGACCCTGTTCAACCTGGCCAACACCGCCATCTCGCAGGTGACCGCCAACCCGCCGCAGGTGGTGCTCAGCTCCTCGCTGGCCAACCCCCAGCGCATGGTGCAGATCGCGATGGCGGTGCGCAGCGTCCCCTACCAGGACATCGTCTTCGTGCAGTACCCGACGGTCTACGCGACGGGCGGCTCACGCGTGGATCCGGTGACCAGTGCCGCGAAGGTGCTCTTCGACGCGCTCGCCAACAACCAGCCGATCCAGCTGACCGGATCGACCAGCGACGGGTACGGCACGGAGGTCGTCGGCCAAGCCACACCGGCGCCGACCGATCCCACGGCGACCCCCACGCCGACCGCGACGGCCGATGCCGGCGCTACGCCTGCGGCGCCCACGCCGACGCAGGAAGCGGTGCAGCTGCCGAGCTCGATCACCGGCCAGACCGCGGCGCAGGTCACCTGCACGGTCGCGCAGCGCTGAGCGTTTCTCGCGAAGCGGGATGCCGCGGCATCCGGTTCGGCGGCACGCGTTCAACCGGTTATGATTGCCGGGTGCGTTCGCGCGGTTTCGGCCCGCAACGCCTGGAGACGTCGCATAGTCCGGCCTAGTGCACCACCCTGCTAAGGTGGAGTCCCCTTACGGGGACCGAGGGTTCAAATCCCTCCGTCTCCGCCATTTTCTTCCCCGTCGACGGTGGCCTGCTGGGCCCGGATCTCGGCGACCAGCTGTTCGTGCACCGGGTTGAGAAACAGCTCCGGGCGGCCCGAGCTCATGCTGTAGTGGTGGCTGTCGGGGGTGATGGCGGCTGTGAAGCGCACGGTGGCGTCCGGGCGCTCGCGCAGCACCCGTCGTACCTGCTCGGCCACTCGCTCGGTCATCCAGATCTTCCTGAAAGGTCTTGGGAGCGTACCAGCCTGGCGCGCGGCGCACCGGGGTGCGATTGTCTGAACAGTTGTAGGAGCCCCTGTCGCGGGTGCGGCGTTTACCGTCAACACGTTGGGACCGACAAAACTGGAGGAGCGACATGGCTTACGTGACCACCGATGACGGCGCGGAGATCTACTACAAGGACTGGGGGAGCCCCGACGCCCAGCCCATCGTGTTCCATCACGGCTGGCCGCTGTCTTCGGACGACTGGGATGCGCAGATGCTGTTCTTCCTCAGCAAGGGCTACCGCGTGATCGCGACCGACCGCCGCGGTCACGGACGCTCGTCGCAGATCGGCACCGGGCACGACATGGACCACTACGCGAGCGACGTGAATGCCGTAGTCGAGCACCTCGACCTGCGGGGTGCCATCCACATCGGCCACTCCACCGGCGGTGGCCAGGTCGCCCGCTATGTCGCGCAGTACGGCGAGCCCCAGGGCCGGGTGGCGAAGGCTGTGCTCGTCTCGGCGGTGCCGCCGCTGATGGTGCAGACCGACGCCAACCCCGAGGGCACGCCGATCTCGGTGTTCGACGGCTTCCGTGCGGCGTTGGCGGGGAACCGTGCCGAGTTCTTCGAGGCCGTGGCATCCGGGCCCTTCTACGGCTTCAACCGAGAGGGCGTCACGCCGTCACAGCCGGTGATCGACAACTGGTGGCGCCAGGGCATGACGGGCAGCGCCCTCGCCCACTACGAGGGCATCAAGGCGTTCTCCGAGACCGATCAGACCCACGACCTGAAGGCGATCACGGTTCCGGTGTTCGTCATCCAGGGCGACGACGACCAGGTCGTGCCCTACCAGGATGCCGCCGTCAAACAGGCCGAGCTGCTGCCCAACGCGACGCTGAAGATCTACGAGGGGTATCCGCACGGCATGCTCACCACGCACGCCGACGTCATCAACCCCGACATCCTCGCCTTCATCCAGCAGTGATACCCGGCGTCGTCGACGCCACGATCGCAACGGCCCCTGCCCCCCCGGGGCCTTACGGGGGC
>CAUPYO010000090.1:0-7469 GCA_963515565.1 uncultured Microbacterium sp. | reverse complement strand
CATCGTGCACGTGTCCGCCAAGGACAAGGGCACCGGCAAGGAGCAGTCGATGACGATCACAGGCGGCTCCTCGCTGCCCAAGGACGACATCGAGCGCATGGTGCGCGAGGCCGAGGAGCACGCCGCCGAGGACAAGAAGCGCCGTGAGGCCGCCGAAGTGCGCAACCAGGCCGAGACGCTCTCGTACTCCATCGAGAAGCTCATCAAGGACAACGAGGACAAGCTCCCCGAAGAGGTCAAGACCTCTGTCCAGGGCGACGTCGACGCGCTGAAGACCGCGCTGGCCGGCGATGACGACGACGCGGTGAAGACCGCGTTCGACAAGCTGAACGCCTCGCAGCAGCAGCTCGGTGAGGCCATCTACGCCTCGGCGCAGGCGGCGGGCGAGCCGGCTGATGCCACGGCCACCGCCCCGGGCAACGGCAGCGTGCCGAACCCCGAGGAGGACGTCATCGACGCCGAGGTCGTCGAGGACGAGGACGACAAGAAGTCGGGAACCGGAAAGTAAGAGAATCGAACCATGACGAACAAGGACTTCGAAGAGCCGATCGACGAAGTCCCCGGTGACGAGGGGTCGGAGGCACATGCCTCCGGCCCCGACTCGCAGGGGGACGCGGCGAACGGCGAAGAGCTGACCGTCGATGACATCCTCGACGCGCCGCAGACCGACGAGGCTGCGGTGGCCGAGGCATCCGAAGAAGAGCGCGACCTGCTGCTGGATCTCAAGCGGGTGCAGGCCGAGTACGCCAACTACCGTCGCCGCACCGAAGAACAGCGCGAGGTGGAGATCGCCCGCGCGAAGGGTTCGGTCGCCAAGGGGCTGCTGCCGGTGCTCGACGACCTGGACCGGGCCGAGAAGCACGGCGACCTCACCGAGGGCTCGCCCCTGCTGGCCATTGCGGAGAAGTTGCGCGGTGTCGTCGGCAAGCTGGGCGTGGAGACCTACGGTGTGGCCGGCGAGCACTTCGACCCGCAGCAGCACGAAGCGATCTTCCACGCACCCAACCCCGGCGGGGTCGAGGACGGCACGATCCTCGACGTCGTCGAGGTGGGCTACCGTCTCGGCACGATCGAGCTGCGACCGGCCAAGGTTGTCGTCGCCGGCTCGGCCGACTAACGGGAGGAGGTGTCCATGGCCAGTCAGGATTGGTTCGACAAGGACTTCTACAAGGTCCTGGGCGTCTCCAAGGACGTGTCCGAGGCGGAACTGAAGAAGGCGTACCGCAAGCTCGCGCGCACCTATCATCCGGATTCCACCCAGGGCGATCCGGCGAAGGAAGCGAAGTTCAAGGAGATGAGCGAGGCCTACGCCGTGCTCTCCGACAAGAGCCAGCGCGAGGAGTACGACCAGATCCGGGCGATGGGCTCGGGCGGCGCCCGCTTCCAGGCGCCGGGGCCCGGTAGCGGCGGCTTCGAAGATGTCTTCAGCCGGTTCGGTCAGAGCCGTGGCGGGGCCCAGCAGAGTGCCGACTTCGACGACCTGTTCTCGATGTTCGGCCAGGGCGGCTTCGGTGCGGGGCGCTTCGGTCAGGCGACGGGCGGCTTCCGCGGCTACGGCGGACCGCAGCGCGGATCGGATGTCACGGCACGCACCACGCTCGATTTCCAGACCGCGGTGAAGGGCGAGACCATCACGCTCGCCGGCGAAGACGGTAAGCCGTTCAAGGTGAAGATTCCCGCCGGGGTCTCGGACGGCCAGAAGATCCGCCTCCGCGGGCGCGGGCGTCCTTCGCCCGACGGCGGTGAGTCGGGCGACATCGTCGTGAGCATCACGGTGCGTCCGCATCCGGTGTTCACCCGTGACGGACAGAACCTGCGCGTCACGGTGCCGGTGACCTTCACGGAGGCCGCGCTCGGCGCGACCATCGAGGTGCCCACCCTCGGCGGCGACCCGGTGAAGCTCCGCGTCGCCCCGGGTACTCCGTCGGGCCGCGTGCTGCGCGTCAAGGGGCGCGGGGTGCACACCTCCAAGGGCACGGGAGACCTGCTCGCCGAGGTGCAGGTGGCCGTACCATCGCACCTGGACGAGCAGGCCAAGGAGGCCCTCGAGCGCTTCCACGAGCTCGAGCCGAAGGAGAACCCGCGCGCCGACCTCATGGCGAAGGCCCGGGAGTGATCATGACCGACGAGCAGCCCGACGAGGAGGCGCCGATCTTCGCGATCGCCGTCGCCGCCGAGCTCGCCGGTATGCATCCGCAGACGCTGCGGCAGTACGACAGGCTGGGACTGGTGGTCCCGGGGCGCACCCAGGGCGGGTCGCGGCGGTACTCGCTGCGCCACGTCAAGCAGTTGCGCGAAGTGGCCGCGTTGTCGGCGGAGGGGATGAGCCTTCCGGCCATCTCCCGACTCATCGAGCTGGAGAACGAGGCGCGGGGCCTTCGCCGTCGCGTCGTCGAACTCGAACAGCGCCTGCAGGAAGAGCTGGTCCGTAGCTCCCGTGTGTTAGCCGCGGGAGCGACGGGCTCGGTCGTCACGTTGCGTCACGGCACGCGGGTGCGCCGTGCCACCGAGGTCGTGCTGTGGCGTCCGCTGCCCCCGGCTGACCTTATGGACGATCAGGAGGGCTGACGTCGCTCGGCCGGCGCATCGCCGAGGTCGAACAGCTCCAGTTGGCGCACGCGCGCGCCGCGTACAGCGCGCACCCGCAGGAAGCGGGCCGTCACGGGCTCCGCGAAGCGGAACGGGGTGGTGCGGTCGGGCAGCAGCTCCCGTGGTGCGCTCACGCTCACGTGCTGCCACGACGACCCGTCGTCGCTCGCCTCCCACATCAGGGCGTCTGCAGCGGCGGCGTCGACGGCCGTGACTGTGACGTCGGTGACACGCGTAGCTTGCGGGAACGCCCAGCCCGCCCAGGAGCCTGGCTTCAGGCGCACGCCACGATCGCCCCACCGTGCGCCATCGTCGAACAATCGGCCCGCCCACCACACGCCACGAGCGCGGATGCGGCGGCCTGCGCCGCCCGTGAGGTCGGGATGCCACGCCTCGATCGGTCGGGTTGAGGTGCTCGCCGACCAGAGGTCGCCGGTCGGGGCATCGCCGAACTCCAGCTCCAGCTCGACGTCGCTACCGAAGGCGTCGACGGGCAGCACCGGCGCGTGCCACGGCATCCCGTTGAGGCGGACGGTGCGCAGCACATGCGCGTCGGGCGTGGAACGACGGGTGCGGATCCGCACCCGTGAGCCGTCGGCGCGGTCGACGGCGATGTCGTCGAAGAGCGGAGAGGCGATGGTGAGGGCGCCGGATGCCGGGTCGAGCGGGTACAGGCCCAGCGCCGCCCAGAGCCACCAGGCGCTCATTTCGCCGTTGTCCTCGTCGCCGGGGAAGCCCTGACCGATGTGGCCCCCGCTGAACAGGCGTCGGGCCAGCGTGTGGGCGACCTCGCCGACGCGCCAGGGCTCATCGGTCGCGGTGTACATGTACGGGATGTGATGCGCTGGCTGGTTGGAGATCGCGCACATGCCGCTGCGCAGCGCACGGGCTTCGCGCTGCTCGTGGATGACGGTGCTGTAGGAGCCGGCGAAAGCCGGGTGGGCGGTCTCGGGCTCGGCGAAGAGCCGGTCGAGGTGGCGGCGCAGACCCGTCGGCCCGCCGTAGAGCTCGGCCAGTCCGGCCGCATCGTGCACGGCGCTGACCGACATCCCCCACGCGTTGGTTTCCACGTAGTCCCCGCCCCACGCGCGGGGATCGAACGCCCCCCGCGGCCGGGATCCGCGTGCGGTGCGCCCGCGGAAGAATCCGTGTTCCGCGTCGAAGAGCTGGCGGTACGCGCGCGATCGGTTGGCGAAGTAGCGGGCGAAAGCATCGGCGGAGTCGGCACTCTGCGCGCCGTGTGTGCGCTGCGCCATTCGCGCGGCGAGACGGCCGAGGGCGGCGTCGCTGATCGCGTTCTCGATGCTCCAGCTCATGCCCTCGTGAATGTCGCGGGAGATGAAACCCCGAAATCTGCCCCGGCCGATACCTTTGCGTCCCCGCCGTGCGTCCGGCGCCCGTTCGCAGGCGTTGCGCCAGCCCGAGGCGAACGCCGCGGCCGGGTCGTCGAGCAATCCCCATCGCTCGCCGTCGGCGAAGATCTGATCGCTCGAGGTGCCGACCATCGAGTCGACGTAGCCCGGCGCCGACCACCGCGGCATCCATCCGCTGCGTCGTTGCTGTTCGAGGATGCCGTCCAGCAGCTCTCGGGCCCGTACCGGATCGACCAGGTTCATCAGCGGCCAGGCCGTGCGGTACGTGTCCCAGTAGCCGTTGTTGACGGCCAGTCGACCGCTCACCACGGGCGCGCCCGTCACCTCGATGCCGTGCGGGGCGGACGGGGTGAACGGATCGGCATAGACCGGCTCGGGCTGCTCGATGGTGCCAGCGTTCTCGTGACCGGCGTTCGGGTACAGGTGCAGCCGGTACAGCGCGGAGGCCAGCTGCGCGCGCGAATCGTCGTGGGCGAGCCCGCGGAACGGACGGTCGGATGCTGCCAGGTCGGGAATTCGCACCCGGTCGAGCACTCCGTTCCACGCGGCGTGAGCGCGCCCCCGCACGTCGTCGAAGGACAGCGCCGCGGGCGCCTCCTGGTCGAGGGAGCGCCGGGCTTGAGCGAGCGAGACGAACGAGATGGCGATGCGCAGTTCGAGCTCGCCGAGCCCCGCGACGAAGCCCGCACGATCGGCGCGTCCGTCGTCGTCGAGCGTGCCCGCGTGCCCCGATGCCGTGCGGACGACACCCGCGAAGAACGTGCGCCCGCCGTTTCCTCCCCACGCGTCGGCCTCGCCGACCCAGCCCTGGACCCGCTCGCCCGTCGCGGTGAGTGCGCCGTGGCGACCCGGCTGATCGATCACGAACCCCACCTCGGCATCGGCCCGGGGTGCGCGCACGCGGAAGAGGCCGACGTGGTCGGTCGCCGTCGTTTCGACCTCGAGTCCGCCGTCGAGCACGGCCGCCCAGACGTGCGGGTGGGCGCGCTCGGTGTCCGTCGCGATCCAGCGTCGCCGAGCGGTGGAGTCGGAGCGAGGGATGCCGTCGAACGGCATCACCTGCAGCACGCCGCGATCGCCGATCCAGGGGCTCGGCTGGTGCGAGAACTGCACGGCCTCCAGGCGCCGGCCCTGCTCGTCATCGTGGATGAAGGGGCGGTAGGGCCAGCGCTGGTCGCGGGCATCGGTGGCCGGCGTGAGGAAAGTGAAGCCGTGCGGCACGGCGACGGCGGGGATGGTGTTTCCGCGCGAGAACCGGCTGCCCGCATGAGAGCCGCGGCGGGTGTCGACGCGCTCTGCCGGGGTCTTCTCGACGCGCGGCGTCTCGGTGACGCGCACCTCGACGAAACCCGTCACCTCGTCGACGTCCGTGGATGCCGCAAGCTCCGCTGTGCCCAGCACGACCTCGATCGCCGCGGTGCGGCCGGCGAGCGGTGCCAGGCTGACGCTGTCGGCATTCCACTGCTCGGGCATGCTCCACGCCGCCGCGAACTGGGCGGTCGGGTCGATCGCGAAGCCGTAGCGATCGCGGACGCGCGGGTCGCTGCTGAGGCGCTCGCCGCCGTCGCTGCGCGCGTCGATCGCGACGGCGAGAGCCGGCCAGGGCGCGTGCACCGCGGCATCCCCGTCGGCGTAGAACGCCCAGTGCAGCGCGGTGTCGTCGGTGCAGGCGACGGCTTCGAGTCCGGGAATGCTCGCGGTGGTGAGCCCCTCTGACGGGCGGAAACGGTAGCGGAAGACGGCGCCGCCGAGCACGCCGGCACGAGGTCGTGACGAGGGCGGATCGGCGGGACCCTCGGCCTGCTCCAGCGCGTTCACGCCGGGTCGAGGCGGAGCACCGGTCCGCTCGTGCCGCTCTCGCCGACCGAGAGGTCGTCGACGAGACGCAACGACCGCGCCAGCTCATCGGCGGCCGGAACTACCGTGCCGAACCGCTCGCGGTCGCCGCCGGTCGCCGTGACGGTGACCAGATGCGCACCCGTGTCCCACGTGTAGGTGGCGAACGGTGGGGGCGTCGTGCCGCCGCGGGCCGGTGGGGTCGGCATGACGAGTTTCTCGCCGACGCCCAGATACGTGCCGCGGAAGCTCTCGGTGTCGTCGTACTCGATGGGCATCATCGCCCGGGCGGTGCGCAGCTGCGGAGTCAGCTGCTGCACCTGCGCCATCACCACCATGAGCTCCGGCTCCGATTTCCACACCCAGACGAGCACCCGCCCGGCGGCCTTGCGCATGAGCGCCGGAGCGGCCTGGCTCATCGCCCACGCCGTGAAGCCGCCACCCGAGCGCGGCTGGGCACCCAGCGCCGCGTTGGCTTGCGCGAGCAGCATGCGGATCGCCTTCTTGCGGGCGCGGCGGCCGGAGAAGCCGAACGAGTCGGTCACCGGCACCCAACGGGCGGGGTCAGCGTTGGCAGTCAGGCGGGCCATGACACCACGTTACGCGGCACCCCTGCTCACGGGCTGGGAGAGGGCCCTCGGGTAGACTCGCAACGGTGGCGCCGCGATCCGCGGTCTCGCCGCCGACGCACAGATTGGCCCCGCACCCCGTGACCGAATCCGCGACACCCGACGATCCGAACCCCGCTCATCGGCCGCTGACGATCGTCATCGCCGCCGACACCTTCAGCCCCGACGTCAACGGCGCTGCGCGCTTCGCGGAGCGTCTCGCCGCCGGCCTCGCTCGCCGCGGGCACGACGTGCACGTCATGACGCCGAGTGTCAAGCACTCCGTGCACGGCACGTTCCGCGAGACGATCGAAGGTCAAGAGATCACCGTGCACCGTCCCCCGGGGTGGCGCTACGCCCCGCACGACTGGCTGCGCTACGTGCTGCCGTGGATGGCGAAGCACTATTCGCGCAAGCTCCTCGACGAGGTGCCCGCCGACGTCGTCCACAGCCAGTCGCACATCGTTCTCGGACGCGCGCTGACCCGCATCGCCCGCCAGCGCGGCATCCCGGTGGTGGCGACCAACCACGTGATGGCGGAGAACATCCTCGACTTCACGACGCTGCCCCCGCTGCTGGACAAGCTGGTCGTCAAGCTCGCCTGGGCCGACGCGAAGCGCACATTCGACATGTCGCGCGCCGTCACGACGCCGACGCGCAAAGCGGCGGAATTCCTCGAGGACACGATCGACATCCACGGCGTCATCCCGATCAGCTGCGGCATCGACAAGCGCAACTACACGCCCAACCTCGAGCCGCGTGCGCACAGCCGAGTGCTGTTCGTGGGCCGTCTCACCACCGAGAAGCACGTCGAGGTGACCCTCGCCGCGGTGGCCAAGCTCGCTCCCGAGATTCCCGACATCACGTTCGACATCGTGGGCGGCGGCGACCAGCGCCGTTCGCTCGAACAGGTTGTTCAGCGACTCGGCCTGCAGGATCGCGTCACCTTCTCCGGCAGGGTCGAAGAAGACGACCTGCGCGCGGCGTATACGCGCGCCGACGTATTCGCGATCGCGTCGATCGCCGAACTGCAGTCGATCGCGACCATGGAGGCGATGGCGTC
>CAUPYO010000089.1:0-7552 GCA_963515565.1 uncultured Microbacterium sp. | reverse complement strand
TCGTGTTCCCCGACCTCAACACGGGCAACAACACCTACAAGGCCGTGCAGCGCTCGGCGGGAGCGGTCGCGATGGGACCCGTCCTCCAGGGCCTCAACAAGCCCATCAACGACCTTTCGCGCGGCGCACTGGTCGAAGACATCGTCAACACCATCGCCATCACCGCGATCCAGGCACAGAACCAGCAGGGAATGAACGCATGACCGTCGTCCTCGTCATCAACAGCGGCTCCTCGTCGTTCAAGTACCAGCTCGTCGACGTCGAATCGCAGACCGCGCTGGCGTCGGGCCTCGTCGAGCGCATCGGCCAGGACACCGGCTCGGCCCGTCACAAGGTGGGGGATGCCGACTTCTCGCGCGAACTGCCCATCGCCGACCACACCGCCGGCTTCCAGGTGATGCTCGACGCGTTCGAGGAGTACGGTCCGTCACTGAAGGACGACGCGCCCACCGCTGTCGGTCACCGCGTCGTGCAGGGCGGCGCGCGCTTCTTCCGCCCGACGCTCATCGACGACCTCGTCGAGATCAACATCGACGAGCTCTCCGTGCTCGCCCCCCTGCACAACCCCGGAGCGGTGCAGGGCGTGCGAGCTGCCCGCGCGGCCTTCCCCGACCTGCCGCATGTCGCGGTCTTCGACACGGCGTTCCACCAGACCCTGCCGCCGGCGGCCTACACGTACGCCATCGATCAGAACATCGCCCGCAAGCACCGCATCCGCCGCTACGGCTTCCACGGCACCAGCCACAAGTTCGTCAGCGAGGCTGCGGCCGAGTATGTGGGGCGTCCGTTGCGCGAGCTCAAGCAGCTCGTGCTGCACCTCGGCAACGGGGCGTCGATCACCGCGATCGACGGTGGACACTCGGTCGACACCTCCATGGGGCTCACCCCGCTGGAGGGCCTTGTGATGGGCACCCGCTCGGGCGATCTCGACCCGTCCGTGCTGCTGGTGCTCGCCCGTCGCGAAGAGATGAGCCCGGGCGACCTCGACGACTTCCTCAACAAGCAGAGCGGCATGGTGGGTCTCGCCGGCGTCTCCGACATGCGCGACATCGAAGATCGCCGCGCCGAGGGTGCGGGGGCGGCCATGCTCGCCTTCGACGTCTACATCCACCGCCTTCGCGCCTACATCGGCGCCTACATCGCCCAGTTGGGCGGGGTGGATGTCATCTCGTTCACCGCGGGCGTGGGGGAGAACTCGCCTCTCGTGCGCGCCGAAGCCATGGCGACTCTCGGCTTCCTCGGCATCCACATCGATCCTGAGCGCAACGAGCCGCGGGGACGCGGCATCCGCAGGATCTCTACCGACGACTCCGCGGGCACCGTGCTGGTGGTCCCCACGAACGAGGAGCTCGAGATCGCTCGGCAGGCCCTCGCCGTCATCGGTCAGTGAGGCGCGCCCACTACGCTGAATCCGTGACAGCCGAGCTTCCCGAGCTTCCCGACCTGCGCGCTCTCGACGGTGTTCTGTTCGACCTCGACGGTGTGCTGACACCGACCGCCGAGGTGCACATGCACGCCTGGCAGACGATGTTCACCGACCTGTTCGCCGCGTGGGGGATCGAGCCCCCGTACACCGAGGCCGACTACTACCGCTACCTCGACGGCATGCAGCGCTACGACGGCGTGGCGCGCCTCTTGCGCTCTCGCGACCTCGAGGTGCCGTGGGGCGATCCCAGCGACCCGCCGACGGCCGACACGGTCTGCGGCATCGGCAACCGCAAGAACGAGTTCTTCGCCCGGGTGCTGCGTACGGAGGGCATCGCGCCGTACCCGGGGTCGCTCGCGCTCATCGAGCAGCTGCGCGCGGCCGGCACACCGATCGGCGTCGTGTCGAGTTCCAAGAACGCCGAAGAGGTCCTCGCCGTGGCCGGCATCCGCGACTACTTCGAGGTCGTGGTCGACGGGGTGGTCTCCGCCCGCGAGGGCCTGCGCTCCAAGCCCGCCCCCGACATGTTCGCTGCCGGCGCCCGGGCGCTGGGCGTCGCTCCGGCCCGCAGTGCGGCGATCGAAGACGCCCACTCCGGCGTCGCATCCGCCGTCGCCGCCGGTTTCGGTCTGGTCGTGGGCGTCGATCGCGGCGCGGGCGCGCAGGCTCTGCTCGACCTCGGCGCGACGCTCGTCGTCGACGACCTCTCGGCTTTCGTCACCCGATGACCGGCCGGATCCACGAAGGGATGCACACTTTGGATCGCGATCGTTTTCCGATCGACCCGTGGCGTCTGGTCGAAAAGCGCTTCTCGCTCGACGACGTGGGCGTCACCGAAACCCTGTTCGCGCTCGGCAACGGGTATCTCGGGCTGCGCGGCAACCAGCCGGAGGGGCGGTACGCGCACGAGCACGGCACCTTCATCAACGGCTTCCACGAGGTCTTCCCGATCCGTCACGCCGAGCAGGCCTACGGTTTCGCCGAGGTCGGCCAGACGATCATCAATGCGCCGGATGCCAAGGTCATGCGTGTCTACGTCGACGATGAGCCGCTGTCGTTCGACGTCGCCGACATCCGCGAGTACGAGCGCGCCCTCGATATGCGTCAGGGCGTGATGACCCGCCACGTGCGGTGGATGACACCCAGCGGCAAGGACGTCGTGGTGGATTTCGAGCGGATGGTCTCGTTCGAAGAGCGCCACCTCGCGATCATGCGCGTCACCGTCACGGTGCTCAACAGCGACGCGCCCGTCACCGTGAGCTGCCACCTGATCAACCGTCAGGACGGCGAGGACGTCTACGGCGGCGCGGCTCCGGTCAACGGCCACGCCAAGGGATTCGATCCGCGCAAGGCGGAGAAGATCGAAGATCGCGTGCTGCAGCCGGAGGAGTACTGGCAGTCCGGCGACCGCGCCGCGCTGTCCTACCGCGTCACGGCATCCGGAATGACCCTTTCGGTCGTGGCGGATCACTTCATCGAGACCGAGAACGAATACTCGTCGCGCACGCAGATCGAGCCGGACATCGCGAAGAACGTCTACCGCGTGCAGGCCAAGGCCGGCGTGCCGGTGACGGTCACCAAACTGGTCAGCTATCACACGTCGCGCGGCGTCCCCGCGCGGGAACTGGTCGATCGCGGACGCCGCGCCCTCGACCGGGTCGGTGCTGAGGGCGTCGAGCGGCAGTTCGAGCGCCAGCGCGAGTGGATGAGCGCGTTCTGGGATCGCTCCGACGTCGTCATCGGCGGTCGCGACGATCTGCAGCAGGCGAGCCGGTGGTGCCTGTTCCAGCTCGCACAGGCTGCCGCGCGTGCCGACGGGCAGGGTGTTCCCGCCAAGGGCGTCTCGGGCTCGGGCTACAGCGGTCACTACTTCTGGGACACCGAGATCTATGTGCTCCCGTTCCTGATGTACACGAGCCCGCTCTGGGCGCGCAACGCCCTGCGGATGCGCTACCTCATGCTTCCGGCCGCCCGGCGTCGGGCCGCCCAGCTCAACGAGGCCGGTGCCCTGTTCCCGTGGCGGACGATCAGCGGCGAGGAAGCCTCGGCCTATTACGCCGCCGGCACCGCTCAGTACCACATCAACGCCGACGTCAGCTTTGCTCTCGCGAAGTACGTGCGCGCGACGGGAGACGACGAGTTCCTCTACCGCGAGGGCGTCGACATCGCCGTGGAGACGGCGCGGCTGTGGGCGACACTCGGCTTCTGGCGCTACACCGAAGACGGCCAGCCCGAGGTGTTCCACATCCACGGCGTTACCGGACCCGACGAGTACACGACGGTCGTCAACGACAACCTCTTCACCAACGTCATGGCGCGCTTCAACCTTCGTTTCGCCGCGCGAGTGGTGCGCGAGATGGCCGAGCGGGCGCCGGAAGAGTACGCGCAGATGGTGCAGCGGCTCTCGTTCGACCCTGCTGAGGGCGACGCGTGGGATGCCGCCGCCGAGGCGATGCACATCCCGTACAGCGAGGGACTCGGCATCCACCCCCAGGACGAGGTCTTCCTCGAGCGCGAGGTGTGGGACCTGGAGAACACGCCGCCCGAGCAGCATCCGCTGCTGCTGCACTTCCATCCCCTGGTGATCTACCGCTACCAGGTGCTGAAGCAGGCCGACGTCGTGCTGGCGCTGTATCTGCAGGGCAACCATTTCACCGACGAGGAGAAACTCGCCGACTTCGAGTACTACGACCCGCTGACCACGGGCGATTCGACCCTGTCGGCGGTGGTGCAGGCCATCCTGGCTGCCGAAGTCGGCTACCAGGATCTCGCATTGGAGTACTTCTCGCAGTCGATCTTCGTCGACCTCGGCGACCTGCATCACAACGCCGCCGACGGCGTGCACGTCGCGTCGGCGGGCGGCGTGTGGACGGCGCTCGTGGCCGGCTTCGGCGGCATGCGCGACCACTACGGCGAGCTGAGCTTCGACCCGCGGTTGCCGAAGGACTGGCCGTCGCTGTCGTTCCGCCTGCAGTGGCAGGGCACGCCGCTGACGGTGGAGATCACGGCCGACCAGATGCGCATCGAGGCCGGCGACGGCCAGCCCGTCTCGTTCTCGGTGCGGGGCGAGTCGCTGGTGATCGAGCCCGGGGCGACACTCGCTGTGGCGCTGCGCGGTCAAGGGCCGATGCTGTCGGGCCGTCCGACGATCAGCGACATCGGCGACGCGCTGCGCGAAGACGGCACGCTGCTGTCGGCATCGGTGCCCACCATGACCACGACCATCCCCGTCGTCACGGGCACGGTGCCGGTGGTCGGCCGGTTGCCCGGCGACGACGGCAACCTCGGCATCGACTCCTAGAAGGGCGGCGGGTCGGCGGCCCGCGGAGCGACGAGCAGTGCGACGACGTCCAGCGGTTTCCCCGCCGGCCGTGTTTTACGGTGTGGGGGCCATGATTTCCGCGCCGCACGCTCCCCCTCCGTCTCCCACCGACCCGTCGCCCGTCGAGCCGGTCGGCGTTGCTGCGCGATGGTCGAACATGCGAACGCTGTGGTCTTTCATCCGGCCCTCTCGTGCGCGCGTGATGCTCGGCTTCGTGCTCGGGCTCGGCACCACGGCCGCCGCCCTGGCGACGCCCCTCGTCACGAAGCAGATCCTCGATTCCGTGGGCGCTCCCGGCGACATGGTTCGTCCGATCGCGCTGCTGCTCGGTCTCGTCGTGCTCGGCGCGGGATTCGGCTTCGCCCAGGCTGTGCTCCTGGGGAACCTCGCCGAGGACGTCGTGTTCTCGGTGCGTACTCTGCTTGTCGGGCGGTTTTTCCGTGGGCGTGTCTCCGACCTCCAGTTCCGCCCGACGGGCGAGGTCGTCACCCGGGTGACCTCTGACACCGTGCTGCTGCGCGAGGCGACGTCCTCGGCCCTGGTCAACCTCGTCAACCAGATCATCGCCCTGGGAGGGGCGCTGGTACTCATGGCGATGCTCGATCTCACCCTGTTCCTGGTGGCGCTGTGCTGCATCGCCGTGGTCGGAGTGCTCGCCGGTCGTCTGATGCCGACGATCGCAGAAGCCCAGCGCAGCGCGCAGGAGTCCGTTGGTCGACTCGGTGCGATTCTCGAGGGCGGCGCTCGCGCCATTCGAACGATGAAAGCGGCGCGCGCCGAGACGACCGAAGAGCGGCGCGTGCTCGATCAGGCTCGCGATTCCATGCATCACGGCAAGCGGGCAAACCGTACGGAGGCGTTCGCGTGGACGATCGCGTCGACGGGAATCCAGTTCGGCATCCTCGTGATTCTGTCGGTCGGCGCGTGGCGAATCGGCGCGGGTGTGCTGGAGGTCTCGACGCTCGTCGCGTTCTTGCTTTATGCGTTCCAACTGGTCGAGCCCGTCAGCTCGATCACGATGTACGTCGCCGAGTTGCAGGCCGGCTCTGCCGCCGCCGCCCGCATCCGGGAGACGGAGGACATCGTCGCCGAGGATACGACCACCGGCGAGGCGGCTGCGCACTCACGGGCGGGCGCGACCGCGTTGGCGTTCGAAGCTGTCTTCTTCACGTACCCGGGGGCGACGGCGCCCGCGGTCGAAAGCCTGTCGGTCGAGTTGCCCTCCCACGGCCGCATTGCTGTCGTCGGTCCGTCGGGGGCGGGAAAGACGAGCCTGTTCTCGCTCATCCTCGGCTTCTACCGCCCCGATTCGGGAACGATTCGCATGAACGGCGGCGACTACGCCGGCCTGTCGCTGACCTCGATCCGCGAACGGATCGCCTATGTGGAGCAGGAAACACCGCTGCTTGCGGGGACGGTGCGTTACAACCTCGCCTACCGGTTCCCCGATGCGAGTGACGATGAGCTGTGGGCAGCGCTGGATGCGGTGCGGCTCAGAGAGCTCGTCGAAGCCTTCCCTCGGGGACTGGACGAGCCCGTCAGCACGACGAGTTTGTCCGGGGGGCAGCGCCAGCGCATCGGCGTGGCTCGTGCGATCGTTCGCCGACCCGACGTCCTCCTACTCGACGAGGCGACCGCCCAACTCGACGCGCTGACGGAACTCGCCATTCACGATGTCGTCGATCGGATCTCTTCCAAGACTCTCGTCGTCACCATCGCTCACCGCCTCTCCACCGTTATCGACGCCGACCGGATTCTGGTCATGGAACGTGGGCGGATCCGCGCGTCCGGTACCCACGGCGAGCTCGTCGCAGCGAGCCCCCTCTATGCGCGTCTCATCGCGGCGTTGCGGATCGCTCCGTCAGCCGACGCCGCCCCAGATGCTGCGGGGTCGAGCGCAACCTCACCGCGGTGAGGCGCGGTGTCGGCCGCGGAGCCGTCGGCGATGATCGCCCGCACCGCGTCACGGCCGGCGCGGTTGGCGCCTACGGTCGACTGCGACGGGCCGTATCCGATGAGGAACAGTCGGGGCTCGTCGGTCGCGCGTCCGTTTGCGACGCGGACCCCGCCGGCCGCTGTGCGCAGCCCCAGCGGGGCCAGATGGGCGATGTCGGCGCGGAAGCCGGTGGCCCACAGAATCACACCGGCGGGCTCGAACGTGCCGTCGGGCATCCGGAGGCCATGCTCCTCGATGCTCGTGAACATCGGATGCCGCACGAGCACGCCCCGCTCCTGTGCCCGACGAGCCCACGGCGTCCAGTGCTGACCGGTCACCGAGATCACGCTGCCCGGCGCCTCGCCTCGGCGCACCCGCTCCTCGACCCCGGCGATCGCCGCCACGCGTGCGGCGGTGTCGAACTCCGCGGCATCCCACCGCACCTCGTGACGCGTCACCCACAACGTGTCGGTGACGCGCGAGATCTCCTCGAGCAGCTGTACGGCTGAGATGCCCGCGCCCACGATGACGACGCGCTGCCCGGCGAACTCGTCGGCCGACACGTAGTCGTGCACGTGCAACTGTCGTCCCGCGAAGGTCTCTTGCCCGGGGTAGTGCGGCCAGAACGGTCGTTGCCACGTCCCCGTCGCGTTGATCACGTGACTCGCTCGCCACGTGCCCTGATCGGTATCGATCTCCAGGAGGCCGTGGGGGTCATCGTCCACGCGGCGCACCGCGTGGACGATCACGGGGCGGTGCACCTGGAGGTCGAAGCGCTGTTCGTACTCGGCGAAGTACGCCGGAAGAACGTCCCGGCTGGCGGCCGCAGGATCGGCCGGGGGCACGGGCGCCCCGGGCAGTTCATGGA
>CAUPYO010000088.1:0-7581 GCA_963515565.1 uncultured Microbacterium sp. | reverse complement strand
CACGAGGTCGCGGTTCGATTCGAGCACCATGTCGATGAAGTCGACGACGATGATGCCGCCGATGTCGCGCAGGCGCAGCTGACGGACGATCTCCTCGGCCGCCTCGAGGTTGTTCTTGGTGACGGTCTCCTCGAGGTTGCCGCCCGATCCGACGAACTTGCCGGTGTTGACATCGACCACCGTCATCGCCTCGGTGCGGTCGATGACGAGCGAGCCGCCGGACGGCAGCCATACCTTCCGGTCGAGAGCCTTCTCTATCTGCTCGGTCACGCGGAAGCGGTCGAAGGGATCCTGATCGTCCTCGTACTTCTCGATGCGCTCGAGAAGGTCGGGAGCGACGCCGGCGAGGTATGCCGTGATGGTCTGGTAGGCGTCTTCGCCCTGAATCAGCATCTTCGAGAAGTCTTCGTTGAAGACGTCGCGGACGATCTTGACCAGCAGGTCGGGCTCGGAGTGCAGCAGAGCCGGTGCCCCGATGGTGTCCACCTGCGACGAAATGTGTTCCCACTGCGAGGTGAGACGTTGCACGTCGCGCGTCAGCTGATCTTCGGTGGCGCCCTCGGCAGCCGTGCGGACGATGACGCCGCTCGACTCGGGCAGAACCTCCTTGAGGATGCGCTTGAGGCGTGCGCGCTCCGTGTCGGGGAGCTTGCGTGAGATGCCGTTCATCGCGCCGCCGGGAACGTAGACGAGGTAGCGGCCCGGCAGGGAGATCTGGCTGGTCAGGCGTGCTCCCTTATGCCCCACCGGGTCTTTGGTGACCTGCACCAGCACGCGGTCGCCGCTCTTGAGAGCGAGCTCGATGCGCCTCGGCTGGTTGCCCGTCTCCACGGCATCCCAGTCGACCTCGCCGGAGTACAGCACGGCGTTTCGTCCCCGGCCGATGTCGACGAAGGCGGCCTCCATGCTGGGCAGCACGTTCTGCACGCGGCCGAGGTAGACGTTGCCGATCAGCGACGACTCCTGGCTGCGTGCCACGTAGTGCTCCACGAGGACGTTGTCTTCGAGGACGGCAATCTGGATACGACCGTTCTTCGAACGCACGATCATGTCGCGGTCAACGGCTTCGCGACGGGCGAGGAACTCCGCCTCGGTCACGACGGTGCGGCGACGGCCGGCCTCACGGCCATCGCGGCGGCGCTGCTTCTTCGCCTCGAGACGGGTGGATCCCTTGATGCGCTGCGGCTCGGTGATGAGTTCGACGGCGCGGCGGCGGGGCGGCGTCTGGCCCTGAGGGGCGTCGCCGTCGTCGGATGCCGAGGCTCCTCCACCACGCCGGCGGTTGCGGCGCCGGGCGCTCGACCCGTTCTCGGGGCCGGCGTCGTCGCGGTCGTCGCGGACGTCGGGCCGCGAACCCGGGCGCGGCGGCAGCGGAGCCACGGCGGGTGCGTAGAAGACGAGCTGGGTGGAGACGGCTGACACGAAGTCGGCGGGAAGCAGCCCGAGGCTCACAGCGGTGAGCGGCTCGTCCTTCGCGCGCTCCGACGCCTCCGAGCCATCGGATTCCGCAGCCTCGTCGCCGTCGGCGGGCTCCTCGCCGGCGGGCCGGTCATCGGCGGGCTGGTCGCTGGTTGCGTCGTCTGTGGATGCCGTCTCCTCGCGGGATGCCGCAGGCTCCGTAGCCGCCGGAATATCGAGGACGTCGATGACGGCCGGCGCCTCGTCGGGAGCGGTCGGCTCCGTCGCGGCATCCGAGCTTTCGGGAACGAGAGCGGGCGCGGCCTGAGCATCGGGCGACGAGGCGCTCAGGGCCTCGTCCGTGGCGGGTGTGGACTGGTCGTTGATCTGATCGGCCATCTCTGGCTTACTCCTCGCCGCGGCTCCGCGTGCCGTCGGGTGACATCTGGCGGTACCTCCCGGATACCGGGCAACCGCGTGCTCATTCGGTCTGCAGCCTCACCCGCTCGGTGGCGGGGCTCGTACTGCCGGGCGTTCATCGCCCGAAGTCTTCGGTGATGCGCTGTGCGGCGCGGCCGCAATGCATCGGCCACCATTATCGCATCTTCTTGCGCGGATCGAGCAGAACCGGTCTTCGAGCGCTCCGCGCGTCGCTCCGGTGCCTTCAGCGGACACCATCCGGACGAATGCGATAATCACCGTCATGCCCCCACGCACGATCGACAGTCGGCCCCGAGTTCTCGCTATCTGGCTGGTGATCGCCGGCGTCGTCGGCTGGATCGCGGCCTTCGCTCTGACCGTGGAGAAGCTCAGCAAAGCCGCCGGATCGACGGCGGCGGCATCCTGCGACTTGAGCATCATCGTCCAGTGCAGCGCCAACCTGGAGTCACCTCAGGGCAGCGTCTTCGGCTTTCCCAACCCGATCATCGGACTCGGTGGCTGGATGGCTCCGATCGTGGTCGGGATGGCGATTCTGGCGGGCGCGCGATTCGCCCGCTGGTTCTGGTGGGCTTTCTTCGCGGGTGTGACTTTTGCGTTCGGCTTCGTCCTGTGGCTCATCAGCCAGAGCATCTACGTGCTCGGCACGCTCTGCCCCTGGTGCATGGTCACTTGGCTCGTGACGATTCCGACCTTCTACGCGGTCGCCGTTCATCTACTGCGGTCGGGCGTCGCCTTCGACGCTCCCCGTGCGCGCGCCGTCGGAGCCGCACTCGGCGCGTGGGTACCGCTGATGGCGTTCGTCACCTACGCGATCATTCTGCTGCTGGCGCAGTTCCGCCTCGACGCGATCCCACAGCTCATCGACGTCATCTTCTAGAGGGGCCCGGATACGCCGACGCGCCCGGCCGCAGACCTGCGATCGGGCGCGTGGACGCGTGGGAGATCAGAACCAGATGGCGAGTTCGCGTGCCGCCGACTCGGGGCTGTCACTGCCGTGCACCAGGTTCTGCTGCACCTTGAGTCCCCAGTCGCGACCGAAGTCGCCCCGGATCGTTCCGGGGGCTGCCGTGGTGGGATCTGTCGTGCCAGCCAGTGAACGGAAACCCTCGATGACGCGGTTTCCGGCCAGTCGGATGGCCACGGAAGGGCCGGAGAGCATGAACTCCACGAGCGGCTCGTAGAAGGGCTTGCCGGCGTGCTCGGCGTAGTGCTGTTCGAGAAGATCGCGGTCGGGCTCGACCAGCTTGATGTCGACGAGCGCGTAGCCCTTCGCCTCGATGCGGGCCAGGATCGCGCCGGTGAGGCCGCGGGCGACGCCGTCGGGCTTGACGAGGACGAGGGTCTCTTCGGTGGGCATGTCGGTCTCCGTTCGGTTACGGGCGGGGAGGAAGTGCACGGGCAGCGTTTCGACGATCGAGCGCCCTGCCCTTGATCGTCGCATACGCGTACATCCCACCGAAAATGACGCCGACGGCGACCAGCGCGGGAACGACGAGTCCGCCGAGGACGACCGCCCCCTGCCAGACCCAGCCGAGCACGATGCCACTGCGCGAGTGGAGCCGAGCGGTCGTCAAGATCATGAGCAGCGCCAGCACCGATCCCCCCACGATCCCCCACCACGACGGGATGCCCGCGGGGAGCGCGCTCAGGCCGTAGACGGCGAGGCCGCCGAGGAACACGATGATGGACTCGAACCCCAGCACGACTTGCGCCAGCGACTCCTCGGCGCCGCGCAGGCGGCGCGGGCGAATCGCGCTCACGAGCGCCACCCTTGCTTCCAGTCCTCCGCCGCGGCCAGTTGCAGCGCCTCGCCGGCCAGCACCACGCTGCCGGCGATGACGACCGCTCGTCGGTCCGAGCTCGACGCCCACTCGCGGGCCGCTTCTGCGGCATCGGCGAGGTCGCGGTGCACACTGACGGGAACGCCCGCCGCCTCCACATGATCGGCGAGCGCGTCCGGATCCGCCGCGCGTTCGGACTCGGGCGCGGTGACGAAGACGTGGGTCGCCGCGGGTGCGAGGGTCGAGACGATGCCCGCCGTGTCCTTGTCGCGGAAGGCGCCGAGAACGATGCCCCACTCGTCGAAGTCGAACGAGTCGGACAGAGCGGCCACGAGCGCCCGCGCCCCGTGCGGGTTGTGGGCGCTGTCGACGAGAACAGTCGGAGCCACACCGATCAACTGCAGTCGGCCGGGCGAGGTGACCTGCGCCAGCCCATCGGCGAGGACATCCGGCGCGATCGGCTGCGTTCCGGCGCCGATGAGCGACTCGACAGCGGCGATTGCGAGCGCCGCGTTGTGTCCCTGATGCGCTCCATACAGCGGGAGGTAGAGGTCGTCGTACGCCCCGGCCAGCCCCTGCACACTGAGTTGCTGCCCCCCGACCGCGAGGCGCTGGGTCGTGAGACCGAATGCGGTTCCCTCGACAGCGAGAGTGGCGCTTCGCGCGGCCGCAGCTGCGGTGAGGACCTCCAGCGCCGCGGCATCCTGAGCGGCGGAGACCGTTGCGGCACCGTCCTTGATGATGCCGGCCTTCACCGCGGAGATCTCGGCGATGGTGTTGCCGAGCTTGTCGGCGTGGTCGAGATCGATGGGGGCGATGACGGCCACATCGCCATCGGCAGTGTTGGTCGAGTCCCACCTGCCCCCCATGCCGACCTCGACGACGGCGACATCGACAGGAGCGTCCGCGAACGCGACGAACGCGAGCACGGTCAGCAACTCGAAGAATGTCAGGGCTGCGTCGCCGGATGCCGCGAGTTCCGCATCGACGAGGCCGACGATCGGGCCGATTTCGTCCCAGGCATCCGCGATGAGCGCGTCGTCGATGGGCTCGCCGTCGATCATGATGCGCTCGGTGAAGCGCTCCAGGTGCGGGCTCGTGAACAGGCCGGTGCGCAGCCCATGGGCACGAACGATCGACTCGATCATGCGGCTGGTCGAGGTCTTGCCGTTCGTGCCCGTGACATGCACGACCCGATAGGTGCGCTGCGGGTCGTCGAGCAGCTCGAGCACCCGTCGGGTGCGCTCCACACGAGGCTGCACCCACTGCTCACCCTGTCGGGTCAACAGGGTGCGGTAGACGGCATCAGCGCGATTGCGGTCATTCACGAGGACGCTCCGATCCGGGTCACGGCGACGGTGAACGCACCGCTGTTGGCGTAGGTCGCCGCAGCGATCTGCGCCGTGTAGTCGGCGTCGAGGGTTTCGGCGGCGGCGAGCACCGAGCCTTCGCCCAGGAGCGCCGCCCCGTCGGGACCGACGACCGCGTAGTCGAGGGCGAGCGTTTCGCCGGCGACATCGGCCGCGGCGAACGCCGAGGCCACGGCTTCGGCGTCGTCGGGCGAGCCGAAGAGCAACTGCAACCGGATGCGATCACTCACGTCGAACCCGGCGGCCTTGCGCGTCTCCTGAACGGCCCGGACGATGTCACGCGCCAGTCCCTCGGCCTCGAGTTCGGCGGTGGTGGTGGTATCGAGCAGGACGAAGCCCCCCTTGCCGTCACCGGCGCCGGGAAGTACAGCGAGAGCCTCACCATCGGGGCGGCCCGCGGTCTCCAGGACCAGGTCATACTCCCCCGGCTCCAAAGCCACGCCGCCAACGGTGACGACGCCGTCGTGATCGTTCCAGTCACCGGCGCGGGCGGCGCCGATGACCTGCTGCACCTGCTTACCCAGACGCGGACCCGCCGCCCGGGCATTCACGGACAGGCGGTGGGTGATGCCGTACTCCCCCGCGGTGGCCTCCTCGAGCTCGACGAGCTCGACGGTCTTGACGTTGAGTTCTTCGCGGACGATGTCCTCGAATTGTGCGAGGCTCGCGGCCTCGGGAAGCACGACGGTGAGGCGGGGAAGCGGCAGTCGCACGCGCTTGCCCTCCTTCTTGCGCAGCGCGTTCGCGACACTCGATACCTCCCGCACGGCATCCATCGCCGTGCGGATATCGGCCGCCGCGGGGAAGGCATCGGCATCCGGCCAGTCGGTCAGGTGCACGCTGCGCCCGCCGGTGAGCCCCTGCCACACGCGCTCGGAGACCAGCGGGATCAGCGGTGCCGCCACCCGCGTGAGCGTTTCGAGCACCGTGTAGAGCGTGTCGAACGCCTCGGTGGAGTTCGCATCGTCGGTCACGCCGACCCAGAAGCGGTCGCGCGAGCGGCGCACATACCAGTTCGTCAGCGCCTCGGCGAAGTCACGCAGCTTCGCGGCCGCGGTGGTCGAATCCAGCTGCTCGAGGTCGGCGGCGACCCCGCGCACGAGATCTCCCGTGAGCGCCAGGATGTAGCGGTCGAGCACGTTCGTCGAATCGGTGCGCCACGTCGCGGTGTAGCCGCCGGGTGCCGCGGCGTTGGCGTACGTCGCGAAGAAGTACCACGTGTTCCACAGCGGCAGCAGGAACTCGCGAACGCCGGCACGGATCCCGTCTTCGGTGACGACGAGGTTGCCGCCGCGCAGCACCGATGACGCCATCAGGAACCAGCGCATCGCGTCGGAGCCGTCGCGGTCGAAGACCTCGCTCACGTCCGGGTAGTTGCGCAGCGACTTGCTCATCTTCTGGCCATCGCTGCCGAGGACGATCCCGTGGCAGGCAACGCCGGTGAACGCCGGCCGGTCGAACAGGGCTCCGGAGAGCACGTGCATGACGTAGAACCAGCCGCGGGTCTGGCCGATGTACTCCACGATGAAGTCCGCGGGGGCATGCTCGTCGAACCACTCGCGGTTGTCGAATGGGTAGTGCACCTGCGCGTAGGGCATGGAACCCGAGTCGAACCACACATCGAAGACGTCCTCGATGCGGCGCATCGTGCTCTGCCCCGTCGGGTCGTCGGGATTCGGTCGCGTCAGCTCATCGATGTAGGGGCGGTGCAGATCCACCTCGCCCGCCGCGTTGCGCGGCAGACGCCCGAAGTCGCGCTCAAGGTCGCCGAGCGAACCGTAGACGTCGATGCGCGGGTATTCGGGGTTGTCGCTGCGCCACACCGGGATGGGCGATCCCCAGAAACGGTTGCGGCTGATCGACCAGTCGCGCGCGCCCTCCAGCCACTTGCCGAACTGACCGTGCTTGACGTTCTCGGGGGCCCAGGTGATCTGCTCGTTGAGTTCGATCAGGCGGTCCTTGATCGCCGTCACCCGCACGAACCAGCTGGAGACCGCCTTGTAGATCAGAGGGTTGCGGCAGCGCCAGCAGTGCGGGTAGGAGTGCTCGTACGAGGCTTCGCGCAGCAGACGACCCTCGGCGCGCAGCAGGCGGATGAGCGGGCGGTTGGCATCCATCCACAGTTCACCGGCAACGTCGGTCACCTGCGGCAGAAAGCGCCCCCCATCGTCGAGGCTCATGATGAGCGGGATGCCGGCGGCTTCCGTGATTCGCTGGTCGTCCTCACCGAAGGCGGGAGCCTGGTGGACGATACCGGTGCCGTCGGTGGTGCTGACGTAGTCGTCCACCAGGATTCGCCACGCGCTCTGCGTCGCCCACGTCTCGGCATCCGCGTAGTAGTCGAACAGTCGGTCGTAGTGCACGTCGGCCAGATCGGCACCGAGGATCGTGCGCTCGACCGCCTCGGCGGCCTCGACGGCGCTCCCGTAGCCGAGGTCCTTCGCGTAGCCGCCCAGCAAGTCGGACGCGAGCAGGTAGCGGTGCGCCGCAGCGCCCTCGTCGTCGCCGGATGCCGGGACGTCGGCGGCGCCCATCGGGCCGCCGGGAACGACGACGTACTCGATGTCGGGGCCGACGGCGAGGGCGAGGTT
>CAUPYO010000087.1:0-7603 GCA_963515565.1 uncultured Microbacterium sp. | reverse complement strand
GAGCAGACGCGGGCACGCCTGCTCGACGCGGCCCATGACGTCTTCGCGGAGGTCGGTATGGATGCCGCATCCGTCGAAGCGATCTGCGAGCGCGCGGGGTTCACCCGTGGTGCCTTCTACTCCAACTTCGAGTCGAAGGACGAGCTGTTCCTCGCGCTCGTCACCCGGCTCTCCGACGCCAAGATGGACGCCGTCGAGAGCCGTGTGCAGCGGCTCTCGCCGGAGGGGGTCATCGACCTGTCGGAGCTCGTCGGGCAATTGGGTGCGCCGTTCGGCGAGGGTGTCGATCCGCACCTGCTGACCGAGATCCGGGTGCAGGCGCTGCGCGATCCGCTCCTCGCGGAGGCGTTCCTCACGCTCCAGCGACGCATCCTCGACCGCATCGAGGGCTTTCTCGAGCACATCCGCCGAACCTACGACCTGACGCTCCGCCTGCCGCTCGCCGAGGCCGCGCGCCTGCTGCTCGACGTCTCGAACGAGACGTGCACGACGGCCATGTTGCAGGGGCTCCGCGGCGCGGCCGTCAATGAGGCTCTGCGTGGACGTCTTGATGCACTGGTTCCCGTGCTCGTGGCATCCGGCGGCGAAACGGCCTTTCGCCGCTAGAGCCTTTCGCCGCTAGAGCTCTTCGCCGCTAGAGTAGCGCGGCGCAGCGCTCCAGACGTTGCTGCCACCACGCTCGGCGGTCGGGAGAGGCCGCGTGGCGTTCGAGCAGCACGGCATCTGGCTCGATCCGGCCCACGGGCAGCGTCCCCCCTGCCGGTCGCAGCGGCCGCGTGGTGACATCGGCGGCGAGCAGTGATGCCGTGCCGAGACCGCAGTCGTAGGGAAGGCCGGGCAGTGCGGCGGCGAGGGCCACGCCCATGGAGAGTCCGATGCTCGTGTCGAGCGCGCTGGAGACCACGGCGGGAAGCCCCGCCTCGTCGACGATGGCCAGCGCTCGCGCGACACCGCCCAGCGGTTGCGCCTTGACGACGAGGAGGTCAGCGGCACCGGCGCGCGCCACGGCCAGGGGGTCGGCGGCCTTGCGCACCGACTCATCGGCGGCCACGGGAATGTCCCAGTCGGCGATGCGCTCCCGCAGCTCGGCGAGTTCGTCGACGTCTGCGCAGGGCTGTTCGAGGTATTCGAGGTCGAACTCGGCGAGCGCATGCACGGCATGCTCCGCCTCGTCGACGTTCCAGCCGCCGTTCGCGTCGATGCGCACGCGCCCCTCCGCGCCCATCAGCGCGCGCACGGCGCGCACGCGTGCGACGTCGTCGGCGAGGGTCTGCCCGCGCTCGGCGACCTTGACCTTCGCCGTGCGGCAGCCGTCGAAGCGCGCGAGAACGGCGGCGACATCGGCTGCGGCGACGGCAGGAACCGTGGCGTTGACGGGTACGGCGTCGCGGCGGGCGTCGGGCTGGCGGTGCCAGCCGAAGTCGACCGCGGCGGCGAGCCAGGCGACCGCCTCAGCATCTTCGTACTCGAGGAACGGTGAGAACTCCGTCCAGCCTTCGGGGCCGCGCAGCAGCACGGCTTCCCGGTGCTCCACGCCGCGGAATCTCGTGACCAGGGGGAGCGAAACGACGTGCGCTGCGGCGATCAGGTCCGCGGCGGACGGCGTCGTCACGGAATGAAGTTCACGTAGCGGGCCTGGTTGGCGGCCTGGTGTCGAACCTGGAGCATCTGCTGCTCGCGGCTGGGCTTTCTGGCGTTCTGTTCTTCGAACGTCTCAGGCGGGCCGAGCACGGCGTTGCGGATGCGGGTGAAGATCGTGCGGATCGTCATGATGCCTCCTTGTGCCCACCCTCTCACACCGCCGGATGCACGGGAAGGAGGCCCCGTAGAATCGGGCGGTGCCCGACTCTTCTGCCTCCGCCCGCTTCGCGCTCGACATCGACGGCGTAGGTCGATCGCCCCGGGCGCAGGCCCTCCTCGACGCTCTCGCCGAGCGTGTGGTCATCGCCGACGGCGCGATGGGGACCATGCTGCAGCGCCACGACCTGCAGATCGATACCGACTTCGCCGGTCTCGAGGGCTGCAACGAGATCCTGAACGTCACGCGGCCCGAAGTGGTCGGCGACATCCACGACGCGTACTTCGCGGTGGGAGTGGATGCCGTGGAGACCAACACGTTCGGGGCGAACTGGTCCAACCTGTCCGACTACGGCATCGACGATCGCATCACCGAGCTCGCCGCGGCCGGGGCACGCATCGCGCGCGAGCGCGCCGAGGCCGCGGAACGCGCGGATGGGCGGATGCGGTGGGTGCTCGGCTCGATGGGGCCGGGGACGAAGCTGCCGAGCCTCGGGCACACGACGTACGCGCACCTGAAGGAGACGTTCGCGCTGCAGGCTGAGGGTCTCATCGACGGCGGAGCAGACGCTTTCCTCGTCGAGACCAGTCAGGACCTCCTGCAGACCAAGGCCGCGATCAACGGCTGCAAGCAGGCGATCGTGGCCCGCGGCATCCGGTTGCCGATCTTCGTCGAGGTGACCGTCGAGACGACCGGCACCATGCTGATGGGGTCGGAGATCGGCGCCGCGCTCACGGCCCTGGAGCCCCTGGGCGTCGACGCGATCGGCCTGAACTGTGCCACGGGCCCGGCCGAGATGAGCGAGCACCTGCGCCACCTGTCGAGGCACTCGTCGGTGACGATCGCGTGCATGCCCAACGCGGGGCTGCCGGTGCTGACCGCCGACGGTGCGCACTACCCGCTGACGCCGACGGAGCTGGCGACCGCCCACGAGCAGTTCGTGCGCGAATTCGGACTCGGACTCATCGGCGGATGCTGCGGCACGACCCCCGAGCACCTGGCCGCGGTGGTGGAGCGGGTGGGTTCCTTCCCCGTCGCTGCCCGCACCCCTGACCGCGAGACACCGGCAGGGCACCGAGACACTGAACGTGCACCGGTGTCTCGGGGCGAGAACGGTGTCTCGCTGTCCCCCGCCGTCGACCGCGAGCCCGGCGTCGCCTCGCTCTACCAGCACGTGCCGTTCCAACAGGATGCGAGCTACCTCGCGATCGGTGAGCGCACCAATGCCAACGGCTCGAAGGCCTTCCGCGAGGCCATGCTCGAGGGTCGCTGGGACGACTGCGTGGAGATCGCCCGCAACCAGACGCGGGTCGGTGCGCACCTGCTCGACGTCTGCGTCGACTACGTCGGGCGCGACGGGGTCGACGACATCCGCGAGGTCGTGTCGAGGTTCGCCTCGGCATCCACTCTGCCGCTCGTGATCGATTCGACCGAGCCCGCCGTCATCCAGGCCGGTCTCGAACTGATCGGCGGCCGGCCCGTCGTCAACTCGGTCAATTACGAAGACGGCGACGGTGCGGCATCCCGCTTCGGGCGCATCATGCCCCTCGTCAAAGAACACGGCACCGCCGTCATCGCGCTGACAATCGACGAGCAGGGGCAGGCGCGCACCGCGGCAGACAAGCTGCGCATCGCCTCGCGTCTGGTCGACGAGCTCGTCGGCTCATGGGGCATGCGGGTCGAGGACATCATCGTCGACTGCCTGACCTTCCCGATCGCCACCGGCCAGGAAGAGACGCGGCGCGACGGGATCGAGACCATCGAGGCGATCCGAGCTCTCGTGGCGAAGTACCCCGGCATCAACACGACGCTCGGTGTCTCGAACGTCTCGTTCGGCCTCAACCCGGCGGCGCGCTCCGTGCTCAACTCGGTGTTCCTGCACGAGGCGACGCAGGCGGGACTGACCAGCGGCATCATCGACGCCGCAAAGATCGTGCCCCTGGCATCCCTCCCCGATGAGCAGCGCAAGGTCGCGCTCGATCTCGTCTGGGATCGGCGCGCATGGGATGCCGACGGCAACCTCACCTACGACCCGCTCGCGACCATGCTCGACCTGTTCGCCGGGGTCGACACCGCGGCCCTCCGCGATCAGCGCGCGGCAGAGCTGGCCGCGCTGCCGGTCGGCGCGCGACTCGAACGGCGGATCATCGACGGCGAGCTCAAGGGCCTCGACGCCGATCTCGACCTCGCGCGCGCCGGCAGCGCCGAGGCGCCCGCGCTCACGCCGCTGCAGATCATCAACGACCATCTGCTGGAGGGCATGAAGATCGTCGGAGAGCGGTTCGGCTCCGGCCAGATGCAGCTACCGTTCGTGCTGCAGTCGGCCGAAGTCATGAAGACCGCGGTCGCCCTGCTCGAACCGCACATGGAGAAGACCGACGAGGCGGGCAAGGGCACGATCGTGCTCGCGACCGTGCGCGGCGATGTGCACGACATCGGCAAGAACCTCGTCGACATCATCCTGACCAACAACGGTTACACGGTGATCAACCTCGGCATCAAGCAGCCGATCGCCGACATCATCGCCGCCGCCGAAGAGCACAACGCCGACGTGATCGGCATGAGCGGGCTGCTCGTGAAGTCGACGGTCGTCATGAAGGAGAACCTGCAGGAGCTGTCGGCGCGGGGGCTCGCCGGTCGGTGGCCGGTGATCCTCGGCGGGGCGGCGCTCACCCGCGCCTACGTCGAGCAGGATCTTGCGGAGCTCTTCGACGGCGACGTCCGCTACGCGAAGGACGCGTTCGAGGGGCTCGCGCTCATGGAACCGCTGGTGCGCATCGCGCGCGGCGAAGCGGCGGATGCCGTCGGCCTCCCGCCGCTGAAGAAGCGCATCCACGCCGCCGGGTCGCGTCTGACCCTGACCGAGCCCGAGGCGATGCCGGCCCGGTCGGACGTGGCATCCGACAATCCCCTACCGGCGCCGCCGTTCTGGGGCACCCGGATCGTTCGCGGCATCGCGCTCGCCGACTATGCCGCGTTCCTCGATGAGCGGGCGACGTTCATGGGGCAGTGGGGCCTCAAGCCCGGCCGCGGTGACGACGCGTTGTCGTACGAGCAGCTCGTCGAGACGGAGGGCCGCCCGCGGCTGCGGTATTGGCTCGACCGCATCCTCGCCGAGCGCATGCTCGACGCCTCGGTCGCGTACGGGTACTTCCCGGTCGTGTCGGAGGGCGACGACATCGTGGTGCTTCACCACGGCGACGACCCGGCCGGTGTGCTCGGCGCGGCAGGCCTGCTGGCCCCGGACGGCGGCTCGGGCGGCGCGCTCGGAGCAGACCGGCTGCGCTTCCACTTCCCGCGCCAGCGGCGCGACCGTCACCTTAACCTCGCCGACTTCGTACGCTCGCGCGAATCGGGGCAGGTCGACGTCATGCCGGTGCAGCTGGTGACCGCCGGGGCGGCGATCGATGCGGTGACCGCCAAGATGTTCGCCGAAGACCGCTATCGCGACTACTACGAGCTGAACGGCCTGGTCATGCAGCTGACCGAGTCGCTCGCCGAGTTCTGGCACGCCCGCATCCGCGCCGAGCTCGGCTTCGCCGCGGAAGACCCGCGCGACATCGCGGGCCTGTTCAAACTCGAGTACCGCGGCGCGCGCTTCTCGCTCGGCTACCCCGCCTGCCCCGACATGGAGGATCGCCGCAAGGTCGTCGAGCTTCTGCGTCCCGAGCGCATGGGTGTCGAGCTCAGCGACGAGCTGCAGCTGCATCCCGAACAGTCCACCGACGCGTTCGTGTTCCACCACCCCGAGGCGAAGTACTTCTCGGTCTGAGCGGGGCGCGGGCGCGCGGGCCGCGGCATCTGTCGGCGTTCAGCGAGCTTGCAGGGCGCCGACCTGGGCGACGATGCGGGCGAAGACCGTGTGCTGAGCGGCGTACGAGGCGCGCCAATCGCCCGGGATCAGCAGGCTGTGGTCGGCATCCGTGACCTCGAGGACGTGTGCCCGGGTACCGGCGATGCGGTCGGGAGCCCACGCGGCATCCGCCGTTCCGGCGATCACGAGGTGATCTTCGGATGCTGCGGTCAGCGCGTCCGCCACGGCGTCGTGACGCACCAGGGGGGTGAGCCAGACGCCGGGGATGCCGGCGGCGATCGCGAGCGGTGCCGCGAACGTGCCCAGCGACTTGGCGACCACGAGGCCCGGTTCGCCGCCGAGCGTGGTGGTCAGCTCCGACCAGGCGCTCTCGACGAGGGCAGCGGGGTCGACGGCCCCGGCCTCCGCCGGCCATTCGAGGGCATACGCGTCCCAGCCCGCCTCGGACAGCACGACGCCGCTCCAGTGCAGCAGCGGGGCCTGCGCGGTGTAGCCGCGGCCCGGGAGGAGGACGGCCGTGCGGGCGGTATCCGCGACCGGGGTGAGGCTGTGCAGGATGACCATTAGCGGCCCGCGCCCGCGCCCGCGCCGGCGCCGGCGACGCGTGGCGTCGTGCGGCGGCGGAGTAGGACCGATGCGCCGAAGACGATCAGTGCGACGAGCGCCGCGAAGCTCAGGACGTACAGCGGTGTGGCCCACGGCGAGTAGTCGCCACCGTTGATCTGGAACGTATCGGCCATCCCCATGCCGATATCGAACGATGCCGAGAAGTAGCCGGCGGCGCCGAGCACGATGAGCGCAAGGTAGACGCTCACGATCGAGGCGAGGGAGAAGTCGCGGCGGCGGATAGTGATGATCAGGGTGGCGATCGCGAGTGCCGGGCCGATGGCGAGGGCGACGTAGACGCCGACCGGTCCCGACCACTGCCGGGCGGCGGTCATCGCGTCGTAGATCTCGCCGACCGTGTAGCCCGGCATGGCCGCCAATGGATTGACCACCAGGATGTGGATCGCAGCCCACACGGCGTAGGCGACGACGATCGCGGTCCCCGCAAGAGCGATCGTCAGCGTGCGGCGTCGACCCGTCTCCATGCCATCATTGTGTCGCGATTCAGCCGACGCGGGCGCCGCACATGCCGCAGACGCCCGTAGCGGGAACCTGCACGAAGCAGTCGGGGCAGAGCACGGCCGGGCGCTCAGGGATGGTCGGTGCGGGCGCCTTGCGCGGCGTGGCCGATGAGGCTGCGCGGCTGCGGCGTGCGCGCTCGGGTGCCGCAGCGGCGGCCGGAGCGAGCTTCGCGACGGGCTTGTGCTCGCCGCAGTAGAACCGCACGAATCCCGCGGGGTTGGTCGGATGACGGTGCTTCACGACCCACAGCGCATCGCGCGGCCACGGCTCACTCGTCGGGCCGCACCCCGAGCAGCGGGTCGCCTCGCCCGGCACAGCCTCGGCAGCATCCACAGCGAGTTCGAACGGGAGGCCGTCGCGCCAATCCGAAGAGTTTCTGATCTGCACGGCGTGCCCTTCCGGCGGCATCCTCGGGTGGATCACGCCGTGCCCCATTCTCCCACGACTGCGGTGGCGGATGCCGCGGCGTAGAGGGCAGCTATCGCGGATTGCGGGCGGTGACGGTGATCCAGGCGTCGGCGGCATCCGGAGCGGAGCTGCCGCGCGTCGACACATCCGTCCACCCCGCCCGGGTGAACTGCTCGGCCAGTTCGTTCGCGCGCCAGAGCACGAAATGCCGCGGGACCTCGAGCTTCGCCTCCGACCAGAGCTCCCCGTCGCCTTCCTTGAACGATGCGACCATCACGCCGCCCAGCCTCGTCGCGCCGCGTGCCCGGCGCAGTACTGCGCGCAGGCGCGCCCGCGGCACGTGCAGCAGCACGGCGCTCGCGAAGACGGCGTCGTACGGCCCGCCGAAGTCGGCGTCGCGCACGTCGAGCAGGCGGGCGCGATGGCCGGCTGCGTGCTGCAGCGCGACGAAGGAT
>CAUPYO010000086.1:0-7642 GCA_963515565.1 uncultured Microbacterium sp. | reverse complement strand
GCGTTGGAGAGGAGGTTGCCAAGGGCGCGGGCGGCGTCGTCGCGGTCGGCGACGACGAGCAGTTCGGCGATCGGCGTGATGGTCAGCGTGAGCGCGCGGGTGGCGGCCGCCTCGGTGTACCGGCTGACGGCGGTGGAGACAAGCTCGGATGCCGCGATCTCGACGGGCCGAGGCTGTTCGGCCTCGGTGCGGCTGAAGGCAAGCAGATCGTCGAGCATGGCGGCGAGGCGTCCGGTGTTGCGGTGGATGGCGTCGACCCATGCGGCGCCCTCGGCCGAAAGGTCGCTGTCGGCCAGCAGTTCGCTGTACCCGGCGATGATCGTGACGGGCGTACGCAGCTCATGGCTCGTGGTGGAAAGGAAGTCCTGCCGTTGGCGTTCCAGGTCGTAGCGCACCTGCAGGGTCGCCGTCGTCGCACGCGCGGCCTCGGCGCCCGCTTCGGCGGAATCGACCGCGGTGCGGGCGTTGGCGAGCGACTCGTTGCGCTCGGTGGTCGATACCACCGTGAAGATGCCGACCGCCGCAAGGAACACCGCGACCGTCACCGCGAGCTCGATCACGCTGATGCGCGTCGGCGTGAAGATGCGCACGCTCAGCCGGGTGAGCAGAATCGTCACGACGGCAACGGTCAGCGCCTGTACGTGCGCATAACGCGGCGGGAAGCGGAGGGTCACCCAGGCCAGCGGCACGAACACCAGGAACGCCAGTGGCAACTCGGTGAGGGGGCCGAGGCCGGCTGCGAGGGCGACGGTCATCGCGATGAGTTGCGCGACGATCTCGCTGGCGGCGGGCCGGGTCTGCGGTTGGGTGTCGAACAGCACCAGCGGCACGATCAGCAGCACCGCGGAGAAGTGCGAGGCGCCGGTGATCAACGCCGACGACACGGGTTCGCCGTTGGCGAGTGCGAGGTTGATGAGCGCGACGGCCAGCGCGAAGGTGAAGCTGGACACCGCGGTCCACGTTACGAATCGCACCGCGTCGGTGGTCGTGCGCAGGCGCGCATCTTCGCGCCCGCGCAGCAGCAACCACGACAGCAGCGTCACCTCCAGCGCATTCGCCGCGCCGTACAGACCACTGATGTCGATGGGGCGGCCCGCGACGAGGTTTCCCAGGGCGGTGATCACCAGCACGAGGGCGATCGCGAGAGGGCGCTGTCGCTCGCGTGCTCGCAGCACGAATGCGGCGGAGACTCCGGCTGCCGGCCACCAGAGGGCCACGGGCAGCGTCGGCATCACGTAGGCGATCGAGACGATGGACAGCGCGAAGATGAGTGTCGCACCGCCGCCCCAGAAGGCGATTGCGCGCCACAGACGGTTGCGGGGAGGGTGCTCGGCGAGTTCGTCCGCTCGTTCGTAGGCGGAGTTTTCCACCCCGGGCTCTCTCATACGAGTACGCTAATGGCAATCGCGGGAAATCTAGATAGGCTAGTTATTCGAGGGGTTGAGTCTATGGAGGCTGCACCCATGGCGCATGTACTCGTGGTCGACGACGACCCGGATGTCGCCGAACTCGTGCGAACGGTCTTGACGATCGCCGGTCACTCGGTGCAGGTCGAAGGCGATGGCCGTCGAGGGATCGCCGCGGCATCCGCTCAGCACCCCGACCTGATCGTGCTCGACTGGATGATGCCCGGGATGACCGGCATCGACGTGTGCCGCACCCTTCGCCAGGACCCGAGCTTCGACAGCACCCGCATCGTGATGCTGACTGCCAAGTCGGCGCAGAGCGACATCGACGCGGCGCGCGTGGCCGGCGCCGACGACTACGTGCTGAAGCCGTTCGCGCCGCGCGAGCTGCGTCGGCGCGTGGCAGAACTACTGGCTTCCTGACCGCGCTGCCGCCGCCGGTTCAGCCGGTGACGTCGATGAGCTTCGAGCCCGCCCACAGGGTGAGGCTGGTCGTGGACGACCCGGCGGTGGCGTCGAGCGCGAGCGCGCCGGCCGCATCGGTGGCGTCGGTGGCGACGCAGGCAAGATCGGTCGCGGTGTTCGCATAGTCGGAGACACGGATGCCGGTGCACGCGGCATCCGCACGGGCGACGTACACGTGGCCCGACGTGACGGCTACCGCGCGCGCGTCAGGCGTCAGTACCGTCCACCTCTGCCCGTCGAGGCGGTACGCGGTGCCCTCGCAGATCATCGCCGTCATTCCCGCGGTCGAGCGCACCCCCCACGGTGCGGCGCACGGCGCCGTGATCTTCTTGCCATCGACGACCACGGCCCTCTCGGCGGGCAACGCGTAGGTGTCGACCGCGAAGGCGTCGGGGTAGGGCTCCCAGAACTGTCCGTCGGTGTACGTGCGCAGGGTGGTCCTGCTGCAGGCGGATCCCATGTCGGCGACGGCAGATGCGTTTCGGCCGCCGAAGGAGGAGAGGCCCTGCAACTGGGCGATGCCCTTGGATGTGGGCGTGACGTTCTGCCAGGTGCTGCCGCCGTCGCTGGAGCGCTCGATGAGCGGTGCGATGCCGCCGCAGACACCAGCGGTGCCGCGCCAGGTGGCCTCCGAGCCGACCGACAGGAAGCGTTCTTGCGCGCCTGGTGCGGCCGCTGCCGTCGGCGTCGGGGTGGGAGTAGGAGCGGGAGTGCGCGGTGCGTAGCTGAAGGTGGGGGCGGGGCCGACTGTCGCTTCGGGGTCTCCGGGTCCGCCGCCCTGCCGGAGCGCGGCGATGCTCAGCGCGGCGACGGCCACGACGAGGACGATGAGTCCGATCGCGATGAGGGTCACGCCGCCCCGTGACGCTGCGAAGCTGCGTTGACGGGGCACGGCTCAGCTCTCCTTGTCGCCCCCGCGGACGTCGCGTCGGGAATCGAATCCGAGCTCGTCGAGCGTGGGGGCGTGGGGCACGGTCGCGATCGGGGTTGTGCGGCCGCGACGCTTCTTGTCGCTGCGGCTGGCTTTGTTCTTCTTGGCCGGCACCTCGCGGTAGCCGTACCCGTAGCCGTACCCATATCCGTAGGCGGAGTAGTAGGAGTCAGGGCCGCGGGTGGGCACCATCGACATGACGAATCCGGCCAGCTTGGCACCGACGGTGTTCAGCGCCTCGGTGGCACCCGTGAGCTGGTGCTTTGTGGTGCGGCCGGCCGAGACGATGAGCAATGCACCGCTCGTGACTCGAGCCAGGATGGCGGCGTCGGTCACGGGCAGCAAGGGAGGGGCGTCGCACAGTACGACGTCGAAGTCCTTCTCGAGCATGTCGAGCAGCATGCTCATCTGGTGCGATCCGAGGAGCTCGCTCGGATTCGGCGGGATCTTTCCGGCCGGCAGCACGTAGAGGCTGCGGCCACCCCAGGGGAGCATCACTTCGCTGACCTTCGCGCGACCGATGAGCACGTCGGTGAGGCCGGCGCCACCCTCCATGCCCAGATACTCGGCGACCTTGGGCTTTCGAAGATCGGTGTCGAGCAACGCGACGCGCTTGCCCGCGTCGGCGAGGGCGATGGCAAGGTTGATCGTCGTGGTCGACTTGCCTTCGCTGGGAATCGAGCTGGTGATGACGAAGCTCGAACGTCCGCCCATATCG
Source organism: uncultured Microbacterium sp. (assembly GCA_963515565.1). Lineage (GTDB taxonomy): Bacteria > Actinomycetota > Actinomycetes > Actinomycetales > Microbacteriaceae > Microbacterium. Next base: position 4,122 of record CAUPYO010000086.1, on the reverse strand, counting down.
AGGAACTGCAGGTTTGTGCGGAGCGCCCGGAACGATTCGGCCCGGGGGCTGAGCGGATCGGCGTGCACGATGAGCGGTCGGTCTTTGGCCTTCGCGTCGAAGGCGATGGCGCCGATGCCGGGTGCGCCGGTGATCTGCTCGGCATCACGGGGCGTGCGCACCCGGTTGTCGAGCGTGGTGCGCAGCACGGCGAGGCCGATGCCGAGCGCGAGCCCGACGAGCGTGCCGAGTGCGAGGTTCAGCGGAACGTTCGGGCTCGACGGCTTGAGAGCCGGCTGTGCGTCGCTGACACGGCTGAGGCGGATCGCGCTCGACCCGCTGGTGCTTTCGGGCTCGAGCTGGGGCACCGCGGATGACAGGCTCGCGGCGATGGCGTTGGCGATTTTCGCGGCCTGCACGGGGTCGGCATCGGACACGGCAACCGTGATGAGCGTGGAGTTGAGCGCGGCAGACGCCTTGACGTTCTTCGCGAGGTCGTCCGCCGTCTGGGCGAGGCCGAGGTCGGCGATCACCGGGTTGAGTACGACGGGGGTGGTAGCCAGGCCGACGTACGTGTTGATGCGCGCCTGCGCGAATACTGAGCCCTGCTGGAGCTCGGCTGCGGTGTTTCCGGCCTGCGTGGAGACGAACACGGTGCTCGACGACTCGTAGATGGGTGTGCGTGTGAGCGAGTACCCCGCCGCGGCGCCAAGACCGAGGAGAGTCAGCACGACGATCACGAGCCAGTTCTTGCGGAGGATGCGGATGTAGTCGCTGAGCTCCATGGTGCCTCTCGAAGACGCGCTGCCGGCCGGTGTGGGGAGATGGGGTCGGACGATCGCACTCAGTCTGCCACAGCCCGTGTTTCGGGCCGGTGTCCACCGCGCAACACCATGGTGAGGTCTGAAATCGCTCTCACGCCTCGCGGTCGTTCAGCGAGCGCAGCCTCCCGGCCGTTGAGCGAGCGGAGCGAGTCGAAAAGCCCGCGCCGCAGAGCCCCGGGTGCCTTCACCCCAAAACGAGGCGTACGACGCGCTCGACTGCGGCGAGGCCGGGTTCCAGCTCGACCGCCGAGCGTTCGTACGTCGCGACCGAGCGCCCGTAGGGGTCGATCACGTCGTCGTCTTCGGCGGATGCCGGGGGCAGCGTGATCCCGCGCCGTCCGGCGATCACGGCCAACGCGGCGGCGAACCGCTCCCGCGCGCCGGTGCCGACAGCGGCTGAGCGCAGCTCGTCGTCGCTCACATCCGCCGCGAGGCGCGCGAACTCGCGGATGCTGAAGGTGCTCCGCATGTGCGACGGTGCCAGCTCGACGATCTCGCGGCGATGATCGCGCGCCATGGCGAGCACCAGATCGGCGTTACGCACGTGCGCCGCCGTGAGGTAACGCGCTGCGTGCGCCGCAGTGACGGCGGCCTCGACGCCGCGGGCGGTGGCGAGGGCTGCCGCCTCGGGTGTCATCGGCATCCCCTCGCGGGCGCGTGCGCCGGCACTGGAGACGGTGACGTCGAGGTCGCCCAGCCGGGTGGTGAGCAGTTGCGCAGCCAGGGGCGATCGGCAGATGTTGCCGGTGCACACGGTGAGGATCTCGAGCACGGATGACTTCCGGTGTCGCAGAGGGGCGGGGGAGTGTGTGACTCGCCGCGTGACCTGTAGTTTGGCCACGTGCCCGATCAGCTTAGCGACAGCGGTTCGCCCGCCCCGTCCCGGTCGTTGATCGAGCGCAGCGAGTCGAAACGCCCCGACCCCACACACGCAACCCCCTCATCGCGCCGTCGACGTAAGCGCACCGACTGGCGTTTGGGCGGCCGCGCGGTACGCCGGTGGGATCTGTCGGTGCTCTCCGCGGCGCTCATCGGCGTGGGCCTCGGCGTGGTGGGCGGCGGCGTGGTCAGCCGTCTGGCCGTGCCGTGGGCTCCGATCGCATCGACCGTCATCCTGTGGGCCGGTCTCGGCGCAGCGGTTGTGTTCGCCTTCGTCAGAGGGCGCCCCGCCGGGTTGCTGCGATTTCGCCCGATAGACGTCTTGTGGGGCGTGGGGCTCGGACTCGCCTTGCGTCTGCTGCAGGGCTGGCTGAGTGGTGCGGATGCCGCGACCTTCCCGTCGGCGACGAGCCTCGATGGTTCGCTGCCGTCTGCATGGTGGCTCACCGATGCGCTGCCGGCGGGGTTGGTCGCCCCCGTGGTCGAGGAGTTCTTCTTCCGCACGGTCGTGCTGGTGACGGTGTATCAGCTGCTGCGCCGCAGCGTCGGGGGCGTCGCCGCGGGCATGACCGCGCTGCTGGCATCGGCGGGCGGTTTCGTGCTTCTGCACGCCACGGCGGGAGCGTTGACGCTGACCGACGGTATCCAACTGTTGGCCGTCGGAGCCACGTGTGCGCTGACGGTTCTGCTCACGGGGCGTATCTGGGGCGCGGTGCTGACCCACATCGTCTACAACGCTTCGTACCTCGCGCTGGTGCTCGTGGGTACCGCGTTCGTCTAAGTCGCCAAGTTTTCACCGAAAGGATGATGAGAGCTCTCTCATCGGACCATAGGCTCTGGAGTCACTGGAAGTCATGAAGCCATATGCGTCACACATTCGACACATATGACTGCTAGCTTCTCGCCAAGCCGGGGGGCCTGACAAGACGAAGGAGGATGCCGAAGTGTCGACCGATATTCAGGTCGATGCGACGACGGAGTCGCCTCACGACTCGACAGCACCCCAGGCAGATGGCGGCGTGACCGCCTCTGCCGCGGAGGATGCGTCGACTCAGGCCACAAGCACCATGCGTCCTGCTTCACCCCCCTTTCACGATTGGCGCCGCCGTTATCAACGACGGCTGATCGTCAGCGACTTCCTCGTTATCTCGTGGGTCGTCTTCGGCACCCAGATCGCGTGGTTTGGGTTCGGAAACGCGCAGATCTCGATCGCTCAGGATGTGCGAATTTCAGCAGTCTCGTATTGGATCTTCTCCGTCGCGCTCATCGCGCTGTGGATGGGAGCTTTGTCGTGGAGTGACTCGCGGACCTACCGCGTCATTGGCATCGGGACAACCGAGTACGTGCGCATCGCATCAGCGAGCCTCCGACTGTTCGGTGTAATCGCGATCATCGCGTTCCTGACAAAGATCGACCTCGCGCGCGGATTCCTCCTTTTGAGCATGCCGATCGGTATAGGCGTCCTCTTGTGGACCCGTTGGTTGTGGCGACAGTGGCTTGTGTCCAAGCGCCGCAACGGACAGTGGTCGGCGCGTCTTTTGCTTGTTGGCTCGGAATCATCTGTCGCGCAGATCGCTCGCGAGCTGCAACGTTCGCCGCGTTCGGGCTACGTCGTGGTGGGGGCATGTGTGCCGCACGGCAAGATCGCCGGCGTCATCCCGGGTACCAGCGTGCCGGTCATGGGCAGCGTGAACGCAGTCGCGTCGGCAATGGCGGCGGTAAACGCCGACACGGTGGCGATCACCAGCACCGACGAGCTGCCGCCGGAGAAGGTCAAAGAGATTTCGTGGGGCCTTGAAGCGGGGCGGCAGCATCTCGTGCTTGCGCCGAGCATCATCGACATCGCGGGTCCGCGTTTGCACACGCGCCCTGTCGCAGGTCTGCCGTTGATCCACGTCGAGACTCCGCGCTTCACGCGTGGCCAGCTCTTCGTCAAGCGCGCGTTCGACATCGTCGGCGCCTCGATCTTTGTCGTGCTGCTCTCGCCGGTGCTCCTCGCGGTGACGATCGCGGTGTCGTGGACGAGCATCGGTCCTCTTCTTTACAAGCATGAGCGCATCGGCCGCAATGGCCGGCCCTTCAAGATGCTCAAGTTCCGTTCGATGCGTGTGGGCGCCGACAAAGAGCTCAAGGCGCTGCTCGAGGCGCAGGGTACGAGTGAGAAGCCGCTGTTCAAGATCAAGGACGACCCGCGCATCACGCCCGTCGGCAAGGTCATCCGCAAGTACTCCCTCGACGAGCTCCCTCAGCTGTTCAACGTTCTGGGCGGATCGATGAGTCTGGTGGGTCCTCGCCCGCAGATCGCCGCGGAGGTGGAGCTCTACACAGACGCCGCACGCCGGCGCCTGTTGGCCCGTCCCGGACTCACCGGTCTGTGGCAGGTGAGCGGCCGCTCGAGTCTCGATTGGGAGGATGCCGTGCGCCTCGACCTCTACTACGT
>CAUPYO010000085.1:0-7659 GCA_963515565.1 uncultured Microbacterium sp. | reverse complement strand
CCGTCGGCGTGGACGACCTCGGGGGCGTCGGTGTCGCCGACGACGAGGCGTCCACCCGCTCGCTGCAGCGCCGCAACCTGGCGGAGCACCTCGTCGCGCTGCTGTTGCGAGACCAGCGGCCCCATCGTCACGCCCGGCCCGCGTGGGTCGCCGATGACGACGCGCTCGGCGAGCGTCGCGGACACCGCCGCCGCGACATCCGACTCGAGGCCCGCCGGCACGATCGCCCGCCGGATCGCGGTGCACTTCTGCCCGGCCTTCGCCGTCAGCTCGGTGACGAGTTGGCGCACAAAGGCGTCGAACTCGGGGGTTTCGGGTACCGCGTCGGGTCCGAGCACCGCGGCGTTGATCGAATCGGTCTCGCTGGTGAACCGCACGCCCGGCCGGGCCTGGGCCCGCAGGCGTTCCGCGGTCGCGGCACTACCGGTGAAACTCACCGTGTCGCCGAGCCCCAGGACGTCGAACAGGCCCGGAACCGGCCCGCTCACCAGCTGCAGCGCGCCGGTGGGGAGCAGGCCGGTATCGACCAGGATGCGTACCCAGGCCTCGGCGATGTAGGCCGTCGGGGTGGCGGGCTTGATGAGCGTGGGCATGCCGGCGAGGAACGCGGGCGCGAACTTCTCGAGCGCGCCCCACACCGGAAAGTTGAAGGCATTGATCTGCACGGCGATGCCGGGAAGCCGGGTGAAGACGTGCCGGCCGAGGAACGATCCGTCCTTCGAGAGCTTTTCGACCGGTCCGTCGACGAGCACCTGCGCGTTGGGCAGTTCGCGCCGCCCCTTCGACGAGTACGTGAACAGCACCCCGATTCCGCCGTCGACGTCGATCGCGCTGTCACGCGCGGTCGCCCCGGCCCTCGCCGACAGGGCGTAGAGCTCGTCCTTTCGCGCGGTCAGCGCCGACGCGAACTGCTTCAGCAGCACCGCACGCTGGTGGAACGTGAGTGCGCCGAGACGGCGTTGACCTACGACGCGGGCGTGCGCGACGGCCGCGGCGAGATCGATCCCCGTGGTGCTCACGTGGCTCACGTCGGCGCCGGTCGACGCATCGCGGACGATCGCTGCCGCGTCGTCGTGGACGGGGGTCCACCAGGCATCTCGCAGGTAGCTGGGCAGGATCTGGGTCATCGTCCGTCGCTCCATTCATAGAATCCGCGTCCGCTCTTTCGCCCGAGGCGGCCCTCGTCGACCATTCGCCGCAGCAGGTCCGGCGGGGCGAACCGCTCGCCGAGGGTGCGGTGCAGCTCTTCGGCGATGCCCAGGCGCACGTCGAGGCCGACGATGTCGGTGGTGCGCAACGGTCCCATCGGATGCCGGTAGCCGAGCTCCATCGCTGCGTCGATGTCTTCCGCGTCGGCCACGCCCTCCTCGAGCATGCGAATCGCCTCCAGCCCCAGGAGCACGCCGAGCCGACTCGACGCGAAACCGGGTGCGTCGCGCACGACGACCGGGGTCTTGCCGAGCGCGCGCACCCATCCGCGGGCCTGTTCGACCGCCATCGGGGCACTCGCCGTGCCGTGCACGATCTCGACGAGCGCGGAGGCCGGTACCGGATTGAAGAAGTGCATCCCGATCAGCCGCTCGGGACGTGCGAGAGACCCCGCGAGAGCGTCGATCGAGATCGACGATGTGTTGGAGGCGAGAACGGACGCGGCGTCGACGATCGTTTCGACGAGTGCGAGCGCAGATTCCTTCAGCGCCCGGTCTTCGGGGACGGCCTCGATCACCAGCTCTGCGTCGCCGAACACCGCCCCGTCGACCCCCACGGCCAGTGCGGAATCGAGCTCGGCCAACGATCGCGCGGTCGCGCCGCGCTCGACGGATCGGCGGAGGCTCTCGCGGACGCGATCGCGCGCAGCGGCCGCCGCATCATCGGCGCGTTCGACGAGGTGCACCCGGCTGCCGGCGAGGAGGAACGCATGCGCGATGCCGGCTCCCATCCGGCCTCCGCCCAGCACGCCGACGCGAGCGGGGGCGGCGGCCCCGGCATCCGTGGGATTCATGCGTCGACGCCCCCTCGGTGCGCGAGCGGTCCGTCGCCGCGGCGCTCGAGGAACGCGGTCATCCGCTCGCGCTTGTCGGGGCTGTCGAACAGCTCGGCCTGGAACTCGAGTTCGATCGCGGGGTGCGCAGCGGGCGCAGCCAGCAGCGCCCGCTTGGTCAGGATGGTGGCGCGGTCGACGCCCGCCGCGATGCGATCGGCCAGGACGTGTGCGGCACCGAGCAGGTCATCGGGCGGATGCAGTGCAGTGACGAGTCCCCAGGCCAGCGCCGTCTCGCCGTCGATCATGCGCCCCGTCAGCAGCAGATCGCCGGCACGCGCCTGCCCCACCATCTCGGGCAGACGCCAGGTCGCTCCCGCGGCGGCGATGATGCCGAGGCCGGTCTCGGGGTTGCCGAAGCGGGCGCGGGGTGTGGCGATGCGGATGTCGGCGGCGTAGGCCAGTTCGGCACCGCCTCCCAGCGCGTAGCCGTCGATGGCGGCGATGACGGGCATCGGCAGGGCGCGCACACGGGCGAAGACCTCGGTGTTGATGCCACGACGCGCGTCGGCGCCGGTGCGCTCACGCAACTGCGCGATATCGGCGCCCGACGCGAAGACCCCACCCGCTCCGGTCAGGATCAAGGTCTTCGGGGCGCGCTCGAGACGCGCGCACACGTCGTGCAACGCGTCGACCATCGCCTGGTCGATCGCGTTGCGCGCCGCCGGCCGATCGAGGATCGCGACGACCCGGTCATCGTGCTCGTCGACGCGCAGACCGGTGTCGGACATCGTCATCCTTCCGCCCGCCATCGTCGGCGGACCGGGTCTCGAACTTGTTTACTGAATGTTCGTTCAGTAATAATGGCAGAGCGCTCTGTGACCGGCAACCGTGCCGTCGGGCGCGCGAGGGGAGTGACGACGGTGGAAGTCACGCAGTTCGCGCCGACAGGGCCGACGGGGCCGACCGATGCGCACCCGCCAGCCCGGCGCGGACGCCCCGGCTACGACCGGCAGCAGGTCGTCCGTATCGCCGTCGACCTGTTCAACGATCAGGGGTACGACGCGACCTCGGTCGCCGATCTCGCGTCGCGGCTGGGCCTGACGAAGTCGGCGCTGTACCACCACGTCGACTCCAAGGAATCGATTCTGCGAGATGCGCTCGACGACGCGTTGACGGCGCTGGAAGCCGTGCTCGACGCTGCGCGGCAGCGGCCCGCGGCCGCGATCGAGCGGCTCCGCGACGTCGTGCGAGGCGCCGTCGCTGTGCTGGTGGCGAAGCTGCCGGAGGTGACGTTGCTGCTGCGCGTGCGTGGCAACAGCGACATCGAACGCGCTGCGCTCGATCGGCGCCGCAGCTTCGACCAGCGGGTGACTGCCCTCGTTCGCGCCGCCCAAGACGAAGGCGCGCTGGCCGGCGACATCGACGCCGCCGTCGCCACCCGCCTCATCTTCGGCATGGTCAACTCACTCACCGAGTGGTATCGGCCCGGCGGCCCCACGCCTCCCGACGCGATCGCCGACGATGTGCTGCGTATCGCCCTGGATGGGCTGCAACGGCCGTCGCGCGGGGCGGCAGGGAGCGCCCGATGACGGAGGATGCCGCGGCATCCGCCGTTCGGGTCGGCCCCCACGAGCCGTGGCGCATCGTGCTCGGCGCTCTCGACGACAAGCTCGGCATCGAGGTGCACGAGCAGTCGATCGATCGCGTCGTCGCGTCGATGCCGGTCGACGGCAACACCCAGTCGCTAGGACTACTGCACGGCGGGGCGAGCGACTCGCTCGAGGAGGCCGTGGGCTCGTGGGCGGCTCTGATCCATGCCTCGACGTGGGGCAAGGCCTGCGTCGGCGTCGACCTCAACATCACCCACCACCGCGGGGCCCGGGCCGGTCGCATCCGTGCGACGGCGACGCCCCTGCACCTGGGTCGGCGCTCGGCGAGCCACCAGATCGTCGTGGCTCACGAGGACGGGTCGCTTCTCGCGACGGCGCGGATCACGAACTTCCTGATCGACCCCGAGTAGGCCGACGCCGCTCACGCTACGGGCAGCGTCACCTTCACGCGGGCGCCACCGAGCGGCGCGTCACCGATTGTGATGCGCCCGCCGTGTGCGCTGACGATGCGCCGGCAGGTGGCCAGCCCCAGGCCGAGGCCGGGAACATCCCCGGCCTCGCCGCGCTCCATCGCCCCGAATACGCGTTCGCGCAGCTCGGCGGGCACGCCCGGACCGTTGTCGTCGAGGGTCAGAGTCCACCCCGCCCGGCCGCGGACGGCGGTGAGCACGAGCGCAGGTTTCACCCCGCCGGCGCCGGCGAACTTCACCGCGTTGGCGACGAGGTCCTGCAGCAACACGTTCAACAGAGTCGGGTCGCCGATGACGGTGTCGTCGTCGGCGTCGATGCGCACGGTGATCGTGGCGTCGAAGGCAGCCACCGCCCGCTCGAGATCGGCGACGACCGCCTCCACGATGTCGCGCAGCGGCGTCGGCTCCCGCTTGGGCTGGGCGCCTCCGGCGCGAGCGTAGGCGGGTAACTCGGTGATCATCGCGTTCATGCGCACGGCCGCGGCATCCGCTCGTTCGAGCGCCCGTGCGGTGCGTGCACGGTCGCCGACTTCGATGCCGTCGGCGGCGAGATCGAGCTGACCCATCAGCGCCGTGAGCGGGTTGCGCAGGTCGTGGCTGACCTGGGCCGCGATGTGCGCGAGCTCGTCGTTCGAGCGTTCGAGCTCGCCCGCGAGGCGCCGCAGCTCGAGCACCTCGACCGCCTGATGAGCCAGGAGATCGAGCGCCGCGCTCTGCTCGGCGGTGAGAGCGCCCTCCCCGTCGTCGAAGACGCAGAGCGTGCCGATGGCGACGCCGCCCGGGGTGATCAGCGGGCTCGACGCGTAGAAACGGATGTGTCCGCGCTCGCCGGTGACGAACGGGTTCGTGGCGAAGCGCTCGTCGCGGCGCGCGTCAGCGACGAACACGTGGCGCGCATCGGGCAGCACGACGGCACACATCGAGTCGTCGATGTCGCACCGCTCCGCCGGGGAGCCGACCTTCGCGATCTGGTACTGGTACCGGTCGTCGATGATGTTGACCGCGGCGCCCGCCGCCCGGCACAGGGTGGTCGCCACGCGAGCGAGTCCCACCAGATGCGGTTCGGTGGGGCGTCGACGATGCCGTACTCGGCGATCGCCTCGGTCCGCGACGCGTCGTCGGTGAGCGGCATCCGGTTCTCCTTCGGGTGCACTCAGGATAGCGGCGCAGCACGCCTAGGCTGAAGGCATGGCGACCGGCGCGGTGATGCACACATTCGATGTCCAGGTGGCCGATCTCGATCGCGGTGTCTACGAGGATCTGTCGCTGCGGATGGCGCGGCATCCGTCCGAGACCGACGCCTACATGGTGACGCGCCTGCTCGCGTACTGCCTGGAGTATGCCGAGGGCATCGCCTTCACCGAGGGCGTCTCGGCGACCGATGAGCCCGCGGTGCTGGTGCGCGACGCGACGGGCGCCGTCACGGCCTGGGTCGAGGTGGGCGCTCCCGACGCCGACCGGCTGCACCGCGGCAGCAAGCTCGCCGATCGCACTGTCATCTACTCCCACCGCGACCCTGAGAAGCTGCTGCCGCTGTGGGCGGGGAAGAAGATCCACCGGGCTGAGCAGATCGTGCTGCGCACCTTCGATCCCGGATTCGTGGATGCCGTGGCCGCCGCCGTCGCGCGCCGCAACAGCGTCACCCTCTCGGTGACCGAAGCGCAGCTGTACCTCGACATCAACGGCACCAACCTCTCCTCTGTCCTGCACGAGCACGCCATCGCCTGAGCCGGCACCGCGCGGGTGCCCAGAGAGGTGGCATTGGTGCGCCTTGCCTTGCTGGTGGTGCGGCGGCGGTCGGCCTACCGTGAAGAGATGACCGACATCGGCGCCTCCCACCCCGACGAGCCGCACCGCACCGGAATGGCGCAGCGGCTCAACTGGCTGCGCGCCGGGGTGCTCGGTGCGAACGACGGCATCGTCTCGACCGCGGCGGTCGTCGTCGGTGTCGCCGGGGCCACGCCCGAGGTCATGCCGGTGCTGCTGGCCGGATCGGCCGCCCTCGTCGGCGGCGCGATCTCGATGGCGCTCGGCGAATACGTCTCGGTGTCGAGCCAGCGCGACACCGAGCGGGCACTCATCGCGAAAGAACGCAAAGAGCTCGCCGACGATCCCGAGGCGGAGTTCGCCGAGTTGGTCGGGCTCTACCGTGCCCAGGGCCTCAGCGATGACACCGCCACCCGCGTTGCGACGGAGCTGACCGCGCGCGACGCACTGTCGGCGCATCTGTCGGCCGAGCTCAATATCGACCAGGACGACGTCGTCAGCCCGTGGCACGCCGCCCTCGCCTCGGCGGTGGCGTTCACGGTCGGCGCGCTGCTGCCGATGGCCACCATCCTGCTGCTGCCGCACCCGGCCCGACTGCTGTGGACCTTCGTGGCCGTGCTGATCGCGCTCGCCGTGACCGGCTATCTCGCTGCATGGATCGGGGGCGCCAACCGTGGGCGGGCGATTGTGCGCATCGTCATCGGCGGGGCGCTCGCGCTGGGTGCGACGTTCGTGGTCGGCACCCTGTTCGGCACCGCCGTCGGCTGATTCGGCGCGTTGAACCGCAGAACCCTGCGCGTAGGGTGAGCCGCATGCGGACACCGGTGGCGTATGTGCGTGGGGCGCGGCATCCCGAGGCCTTCCACGGCCGCGGCGGCGGGCGTCCGTTCTTCGAGGGCTGGTACATCAAGCTCGTCACCGCCGACCGTTCGCAGCGCTGGGCGGTGATCCCCGGGGTGTTCCGCGGCGACGGTTCGGGTGGGATGCCGGTGGACGAGGCCTTCGTGCAGGTACTCGACGGGGTGTCGGGGCGCTCGTGGTACCACCGGTTCGATGCGGCGGAGTTCTCGGCATCCGAGCGGAGCTTCGAGGTGCGGGTCGGAGCGAACCACTTCGATGCATGGGGGGTCGAGCTCGACCTGCCGCAGCTGCGCGGTCGCCTCTCCTACGCGACGCCGCTCGTGCCGTGGCCGGTGACACTGCGTGAGCCGGGAATCATGGGCTGGTACGGCCTCGTCCCCTTCATGGAGTGCTTCCACGGCGTCGTCTCGTTCGGTCATGCCCTCGCCGGCACGCTCGCGGTCGACGACTCCGACGTCCGGTTCGACGGCGGCCGCGGCTACATCGAGAAGGATTGGGGGCAGGCCTTTCCCGCCGGCTACGTGTGGCTCGCGTCCAATCACATCGACGCGACCAGTGGCGACGGATCCGAGGCCTCGCTCGTGGCGTCGGTGGCCATCATCCCGTGGCTGCGCGGATCGTTCCGGGGATCGATCGTGGGCCTGCGCCACGGCGGACGCCTGCACCGCTGGGCGACGTACAACGGCGCCCGCGAGCGGGAACTGCAGATCGACGATGACCGCGTGCGGTGGAGTATGAGCGGACCCGACGGCATTCTGGAACTCGAAGCCGGGCGGGTGCGTGGCGGGTTGCTGCACGCGCCGCTGCGCACCGCGATGCATCAGCGGGTGGAAGAAACACTCGACGCGCGGGTGCGCATCCGGCATACGGATGCCGAGGGGCGGGTGCTGCTGGAGGGGATGGGGGAGTGCGCGGGCCTGGAGGTCTTCGGCGACACCGAGCGCCTGCTCGCCCTCCCCTGACGCGG
>CAUPYO010000084.1:0-7672 GCA_963515565.1 uncultured Microbacterium sp. | reverse complement strand
ACCGAGCTCATTCTCGCCGCCCGCAGCGAGCCGACGTCGCCCGCCGACTGATCCCCGCCCGGCGTGGCGGGTGAGCGGCGCCGGGCCGCGAGAACAGTCAGCCGGAGAATCGGGCGAGGAACGCGCGCGTGCGCGGGTGCTGCGGATCGCCGAAGACGGATGCCGCAGCCCCTTCTTCCACGATGACGCCGTCATCGAGGAACACGACCCGGTCGGCGACGTCTCGTGCGAATGCCATCTCGTGCGTCGCCATGAGGATGGTCGTCCCCTCGCTCGCGAGGGCGCGGACCAGTTCGAGCACCTCGCCGACGAGCTCCGGATCGAGCGCCGAGGTGATCTCGTCGAGCAGCAGCACCTCGGGGTCGGTCGCGATGGCCCGCACGATCGCGGCGCGCTGCTGCTGACCGCCCGACAGGCGGTCGGGGTGTGCGCCGGCGAAGTCGGCGAGCCCCACGCGCGCGAGCAGCTCGCGAGCGCGTGCTTCGGCCTGTGCGCGCGGCATCCGGTGCACGACACGCGACGCGAGGGTGACGTTGTCGAGCACGGAGAGGTGCGGGAACAGGTTGTAGCTCTGGAACACCGCGCCCAGGCGCGCGCGTACGCGGTTGCCGTCGACGCGCGGATCGGAGATGTCGAGGTCGCCGAGCCAGATACGGCCGTCGTCGATGGGTTCGAGAAGTCCCAGGCATCGCAGCAGCGTCGATTTGCCCGACCCCGATGAGCCGATGAGGGCCACGACCTCGTGGGCGGCGAGCGAGACCGAGACGCCCCGCAGCACCTCGCGGTCGCCGAACGACTTCCACAGGTGCTCGGCACGCAAGACGGCGGCGCCCGACGCCGCGACGGACCCGCTCACAGGATCGACCCCTGCTGCTCGCGTTCGCGCAGCCGCGCCGTGTACCAGTCGGTGAGACGGATCGTGGGGATGGCGAGGAGGATGAACAAGATGCCGGCGACGACGTACGGCGTGAAGTTGTAGCTCAGCGACGCCGACGAGCGGGCCGCGGCGATCGCGTCGATGGCCCCGAGGATCGAGATGAGCCCCACATCCTTCTGCATCGAGATGAAGTCGTTCATCAGCGGCGGGGTGACTTTGCGCACCGCCTGCGGCAGCACGATGCGTCGCAGCGTCTGCACGTAACCGAGCCCGAGGGCGCGGGCCGCGAGACGTTGCGAGGGGTGCACGGCCTCGATGCCGGCGCGCAGCACCTCGGCCACGTACGAAGAGTAGGTGAGCGTGATGGCGACCACGCCGAGCGCGACGACCGGGATGCGCGCGTTCATGATCGTCGGCACGCCGAAGCCGATCAGGTACAGCACGATGATGAAGGGCAGACCGCGGAAGAGGTCGGTGTACGCCGCGGCGAGAACCCGCAGCGGGAAGAACACTGGCCCGCGGACGGTGCGCAGCACGGCGATGATCAGCGCCAGAGTCGATACCGTGACGAGTGAGATCCCCAGCACCTGCAGGTTGATGAGGAACCCGTCCCAGATCTTCGGCAGCGACTGCAGCGCGATCTCAGGATCGAAGAACGCCTGCTGCACGCCCGCCCACCCGGGGGTGTTGATGACAGTGGCCCAGACGACGACAGCGCACACAAGGCTCGACGCGACGGCGACGAGCACCGAGCGCCGCTCGCGTCCGCGGCGGAACGCGCGCCGCTCGAGCTCGAGCGTGCTGGGGGAGTGAGTGGTCACGAACCGACGTTACCCGAGCGGGTCACTTCAGCTGCGGCACGCCCTCGGTGAGCACCGACAGCCAGGTCTTCTTCAACTCGTCGAGCGTGCCGTTCTGACGGAGGGTGTCGACGGCCGCGCTGACCTTCGCGGTGAGCGGCGAGTTCTTGCCGAGCAGCAGCCCCCACTGATCGGGGATGCCGGATGCCGGCAGCTCGCCGACCACGAAGGAGTTCTCGATGTAGGGGGCGTTGACGGCGATGTAGGCGGTGGGGGTGTCGAGCACCACGGCGTCGATCTGGCCCGCCTTCAGGGCAGCGACGGCGTCTTCGTTGGAGTTGTACAGCGACGGCGCCGTGGTCGGAGCGATCGCTTTTTGGAGGGTCGCGGCGCTGGTGGAGCCCGTCATCGCGCCGATCGCGAGGCCCTTCAGGCCGGCGATGTCGGTGATGCCCTGGGCCTTGCCGCCCTTGATCGCGACGACCGACTGGCTCGCCTCGTAGTAGGGCGTCGAGAAGTCGACGGCCTGCTTGCGCTCGTCGGTGATCGTGTACTGCTGGATGTTGACGTCGAAGTTCTTCGGCCCCGGGGCGATCGCCGCCTCGAACGAGGTGCGCACCCAGACGACGTCTTCCTTCGCGAAGCCGAGCTGGTCGGCGACCGCGTACGCGACGGCGGCTTCGAAACCCTTGCCGGAGGCGGGGTCGTCGCCGTACACGTAGGGCTCGTAGGCGGTCTCGCCGGTGGCGAAGGTCAGCTTGCCGGGCGTGATGTAGCCGGCATCCCCGCCCGCCGCGTCCGAGGCGGTGCCGCCCGTGCCGCCGGCGCAACCGGTGAGAACGAGCGCGAGAGCTGCCGCGGTGGCGGCGAGGGCGGTGCGCAGGGTCGAGCGCGTCATAGAGACCTCCGGGTGGGATGAGCGGCACGCAGGATGCTGTGTGCGGATGCCGCGACATCCATCATCGCCGCGTCGGCACGGCCGGGGGTCGCCCCGCGTCGCCGAGCGACGGATTGTTACGAGGTCTTGATCCCGTTCGCGGGTGGCGTTTGCGGCTACTGCACGCTGATCAGGCGATCGAGGTCGTCGTCGGGGAGCAGGTCGGCCGTCGCGGTGACCTGCACCTCGATGAGGTCTGCGCGGCCGCGCAACACGTTGAGGAACGCGGTGTCGGCGGCATCCCGTCCCGTCGCGATGCGCACGAGGCTCTCGCGGGGTGCGAGGGTCGTGGCGTCGACGACCCGCCAGGCGCCGGCGACCCACGCCTCGGCGACCGCGTGGAAGTCCATCGGGCTGAGGCCCGGCGCGTAGACGGCGACGAGGCGAGCGGGGATGCCGCGGGCGCGTAGCAGCGCCACGCACAGGTGGCTGTAGTCGCGGCAGACGCCGCGGCGGGCGAGGAGCGTGCGTTCGGCGCCGTCGGTCGGCAGGCTCGAACCGCTCACGTAGGTGAGTTCGGTGCCCACCCACGACGACACCGCCACCAGCAGCGCCGCGTCATCGTCGATGCCGGCGAACTCGGCGGCGGCGGTCGGCGCGAGCGCGTCGGATTCGGCGTAGCGGCTGGGGCGACCGTACACGAGCAGCTCGGTCTCGTCGGCGCCGAGCGCGGTGGCGGTGCCGTCGATGGTCGCGGCATAGTCGAGGCGCAATCGTCCGGTCGGCGCATCGACGCGGTGCAGGCGTCCGCCGTGCGCATCCGGCAGCTCGCGCGCCGGCACGGGCGCACCGTCGACGAAGACGGTCAGAGTCTCGGATGCCGGGGCGTAGGCGGTGGACACCGCCACGGCGAACACGAGGTCGGCGGGCTCGGTGACATCGAGCTCGATGTGCGCGGTGACGGTTCTGTGCATGTGACCAGGGTCGCACGGAGCGTGCGCGCGAGCCGGGTCGCCGGGCAGGGGTTGACACGCCGCGCGGGGCGTGTCGACTCGCTCCGCTCGCCCAACGACCGGCTAAGGGCAGGGAAGATCTCACCGGTCGTTGAGCGAGGCGCGCAGCGCCGAGTCGAAACGCGTTCCTCAGTACGACCCGCGGCCGCCCTCGTCCGCCGTCGGCGTCCACCGTGCGGCGAGAGCCTCCGACCCGCGGGCGAGCAGCGCCACATCCGCGCCGACGAGGACGAAGGTGGCCCCGGCATCCACGTACGACTGGGCGACTTGCTGATCGAACGCGTTCACCCCCACGGGTTTACCCGCCGCGCGCACGGCCTCGAACGCACGCCCCACCGCCGCGACGACGTCGGGATGCGTCTGCTGGCCCAGAAGTCCCATCGACGCGGCCAAGTCGCTGGGGCCGACGAACACCCCGTCGATGCCGTCGACGGCGGCGATCTCCGCCGCGGCATCCACTGCGGCAGCAGTCTCGATCTGGACGAACACCGAGACGTAGTCATCGGCATTCGGCAGGTAGTCGTCGACGCGGTTCCAACGGGCCGAGCGGGCCAACGCCGAGCCTACGCCGCGGCGGCCTCGCGGGGGATACCGCGTCGCCGCGACGACCGCACGGGCCTCATCGGCCGTCGACACCATCGGCACCAGGATGTTCTGCGCGCCGAGGTCCAGCACCTGCTTGATGGTCACCACATCGCCGATCGGCACCCGCACGACCGGGGTCGCCGATGACCCGTCGACAGCCTGCAGCTGGGCGAGGACCGTCTCGAGGGTGTTCGGGGCGTGCTCCATGTCGATGAGCACCCAGTCCAGGCCCGACCCGGCCATGATCTCGGCGACCAGCGCCGACCCCGAACACACCCACCCGCCGGCGAGGGGGCGGGATGCCGCGGCAAGGCGCTCGCGCAACGTCGGGCTCAGACGAAACGACACTCGATGACTCCCATCTCGGCGAAATCGCAGCGCACCTCGTCACCGCGATGCACCCACACCGGGCGCGTGAACGACCCGGCGAGGATGATCTCGCCCGCCTCGAGTCTGGCACCGTGCTGCGCGAACGTGTTGGCGAGCCAGGCGACTCCGGTCGCGGGGTGCCCGAGCACGCCCGCCGCGACGCCGGTCTCCTCGATCTCGCCGTTGCGGCTGAGCACGCCCGGCACCCAGCGCAGATCGATCTCGTCGGGGCGTCGGTGCACGTCGCCGAGCACCATCGCGCCGTAGGCGGCGTTGTCGCTGATCGTGTCGACGATCGTCCGGCCCTCCAGCTCGATATGCGAATTGAGGATCTCGAGTGCGGGAACGGCGTAGTCGATCGCAGCGAGGGCACGCTCGAGCGTGCAGTCGGGGCCTTCCAGGGGCGACTTCAGCACGAAGGCCAGCTCCACTTCGACGCGCACGTTGGAGAAGTGATCGACGGGGATTTCGGCGCCCGACGCGAACACGGTGTCGTCGAACATCACCCCGTAGTCGGGCTCGGTGATGCCGGTGGCCCGCTGCATCGCCTTCGAAGTCAGCCCGATCTTGCGCCCGACGAGGGTGCGCCCCGACGCGATCATCCGGTCGCGCCACACGCGTTGGATGGCGTACGAGTCCTCGATGGTCGCGGCGGGGTAGCGGGCCGTGATCCGGGGGACCACGGCGTGCGCGCGATCGGCCTCCGCGAGCTCTGCGGCGATATCGGCGATCTGTTCGTCAGACAGCATCCGTACTCCTCGGTCGGTGTCGGTGTCGGTGTCGGTGTGGGTGGCGGTTGCGGTGATATCCGGCGCGTGCCGGTGACGAATGCAGGACTTCTGGTGTGCGGCCCGACCGTCCGCCCCGTCATCACGCCGCGGCGCGGAGAGTCGTCCGCAAAAATCCGGCGTTCGTCACGGTGAGATGCGAGCGGACGACGGCGCCGCGGCGGGTCAGAGCTGGTTGCCGAGCTTGTATTCGCCCTTCTTCCCGGCCGGCAGCGCCTCCTCCTCGCCGGCACGGGTGTAGCTGAAGCCGTCGGCGCCGATGGTCACCGCCATTTCGGAGGTGTCGGTGCGGGCGACGACCGGCTGCGGGATGCCGTCGAGGTCGAGCACGAGCGACGCGTCGGTGTACCAGGAGGGCACCACGGGGGTGCCCCACCAGTCGCGGCGCTGGTTGTCGTGCACATCCCAGGTGATCACCGGGTTGTCGGGGTCGCCCGTGTAGTAGTCCTGCGTGTAGATCTCGACCCGGTGGCCGTCGGGGTCGCGCAGGTACAGGTAGAACGCGTTGCTGACGCCGTGGCGGCCCGGGCCGCGCTCGATCATGTCGCTGCGGCGGAGGGCCCCGAGCTTGTCGCAGATCGCGAGGATGTTGTGCTTCTCGTGGGTGGAGAAGGCGACGTGGTGCATGCGGGGGCCGTCGCCGCCGGTCGTCGCCGTGTCGTGCACGGTGGGCTTGCGGCGCATCCACGCGGCATACACGGTGCCGTCCTCGTCCTGGATGTCTTCGGTCACCCGGAACCCGAGGTCCTGATAGTGGCCGACGGCCCGCGGGACGTCGGGGGTGACCTGGTTGAAGTGGTCGAGGCGCACCAGGGCCCCGGGCGTGTAGAGGTCGTAGCGCCACGCGAGGCGTTCGACATGCTCCGTCTCGAAGAAGAACTCGTACGGGAAGCCGAGCGGGTCGACCACTCGCACCGAATCGCCGACGCCCTTCGTGAACCCGTCAGGGCTGCGGCGCACGTCGCAGCCGAGCTCGGTGTAGAAAGCCACCGCGAGGTCGAGATCTTCGGCAGAGCGCACGCGGTAGCTGAACGCCGCCACCGCGGCGATCGGGCCCTGTCGCAACACGAGGTTGTGGTGGATGAACTCCTCGAGCGAGCGCAGGTAGACGGTGCTCTCGTCCTCTTCGGTGACGGTCAGTCCGAGGACGTCGACGTAGAACTCGCGCGAGCGCGCCAGGTCGGTGACAACGAGCTCCATGTATGCGCAGCGGAGGATGTCGGGAGCCGGCGACGTCGGCGTAGGCACCGGGTCGGCGGCCACGATGGGCGCCTCGGGAGAGACGAAGAAGCCCGAGGAGGTCTTCGTCATCGTGGAACGGTCGGTCATCTCAGGCTCCCTTGCCGAAGGTGGGGTTGTGAACAGCGCCGAGCGTGATGTGCACGGCCTGCTGGTCGGTGTAGAAGTCGATGGAGCGGTAGCCGCCCTCGTGGCCGAGTCCCGACGCCTTCACGCCGCCGAACGGGGTGCGGAGGTCGCGGACGTTGTTGGAGTTGAGCCACACCATCCCCGCCTCGACCGCCTGCGAGAAGTTGTGCGCCCGCGTGAGGTCGTTGGTCCAGACGTACGCGGCGAGTCCGTACTTCGTGTCGTTGGCGAGGGTCAGCGCCTCCTCGTCGGTGTCGAACGCGGTGATCGCGACGACGGGGCCGAAGATCTCCTCCTGGAAGATACGGGCCGTCGGCGCCACGTCGGCGAATACGGTCGGCGCGACGAAGTTGCCGGTCGGGAACGCGTCGGGGCGGCCGCCGCCGGCGACCAGACGCCCCTCGCCTTTGCCGATCTCGACGTAGCTCATCACCTTCGCGAAGTGCTCGGGGTGCACGAGCGCGCCCACTTCGGTGGCGGGATTGTGCGGATAGCCCACCTTCACGCGTCGCGCCTGTGCGGCGTAGCGCTCGACGAACTCGTCGTACACCTCGCGCTGCACGAGGATGCGGCTGCCGGCGGTGCAGCGCTCGCCGTTGAGGGAGAAGACTCCGAAAATGGTCGCGTCGATCGCGGCATCCAGGTCGGCATCGGCGAAGACGATCGCCGGGCTCTTGCCGCCGAGCTCCATCGACAGGCCCTTCAGGAAGGGCGCGGCATTGGCGAAGATCAGCTGCCCGGTCGAGCTCTCGCCGGTGAAGGAGATCAGGGGTACGTCGGGGTGTTTCACGAGCGCGTCGCCGGCGTCTTCGCCGAGACCGTTCACGAGATTGAAGACGCCCTGCGGAAGGCCGGCCTCTTCGAAGATCTCGGCCCACAGGGATGCCGACAGCGGCGTGAACTCGGCGGGCTTGAGCACGACCGTGTTGCCGGTCGCGAGCGCCGGACCGAGCTTCCACGACTCGAGCATGAAGGGGGTGTTCCAGGGCGTGATG